>CAUPHX010000339.1:0-3385 GCA_963511125.1 uncultured Deefgea sp.
TATTCGTGGCATTCCAACTTTGATGTTGTTTGTAGGTGGAGAAGTGAAGTCAACTAAGGTGGGGGCTCTATCTAAATCGCAATTGACTGCATTTATTGATAGTAATATTTGACACTGCAGTTAAATACATATACGCTTCAAAAAAGTAAGGTTATGTGACGCAAAACATTTGAGTCGCATAACTCTTACCCCTTCTAGAAAACTCTGTACGACCCCTCCTTTATTATATTTTAAGCGTAATTATTTATGCATTTGTCCGATCTAAAACATTTGCACGTCACTGAATTAGTCGAAATGGCGATTAGTTTTGAAATTGACGGTGCCAACCGAATGCGCAAGCAAGATTTAATTTTTGCCCTGCTGAAAAATCGCGCAAAAAAAGGGGAGAGCATCTTCGGAGAAGGGACGCTAGAAGTCCTGCCTGACGGCTTTGGTTTTCTTCGTAGCCCAGATACATCTTACCTTGCTGGGCCGGATGACATCTATGTTAGCCCTAGTCAGATTCGCCGTTTTAACTTGCATACTGGCGATTCGATTGAAGGGGAAATTCGCATTCCAAAAGATGGAGAGCGTTACTTTGCTTTAGTAAAGGTTGATCGTGTCAATAGTGATGCGCCTGAGGCTTCGAAGCATAAAATTCTGTTTGAGAATTTAACGCCATTATTTCCGACTGAGCGTTTAAAACTTGAGCGTGACATTCGAGCAGAAGAAAATATCACCGGACGTGTGATTGATTTGATGGCGCCGATTGGAAAAGGGCAACGTGCTCTGCTTGTTGCGCCTCCCAAAACGGGTAAAACCGTCATGCTGCAGCATATTGCGCATGCAATTACTGCGAATCACCCCGAAGTCGTCATGATTGTGCTATTGATTGATGAGCGTCCCGAAGAGGTGACAGAGATGTTGCGCTCAGTGAAGGGGGAGGTTGTTTCCTCTACATTTGATGAGCCGGCTACACGCCACGTCCAAGTCGCAGAGATGGTAATTGAAAAAGCTAAGCGTTTGGTTGAGCACAAAAAAGACGTAGTGATTTTACTTGATTCAATTACGCGGCTAGCTCGTGCTTACAATACCGTAGTTCCATCGTCAGGTAAGGTTTTGACCGGCGGTGTGGATGCGAATGCTTTGCAAAGACCGAAACGTTTCTTTGGTGCTGCACGTAATATTGAAGAAGGTGGTAGTTTGACCATTATTGCGACAGCGCTAGTTGATACTGGTAGTCGTATGGATGATGTCATCTACGAAGAATTTAAAGGTACGGGCAATAATGAGATTCAGCTTGATCGCCGCATGGCTGAGAAGCGAATTTTCCCTTCGATCAATATTAATAAGTCAGGTACTCGACGTGAAGAGCTGCTAATCAAGCCTGAGCAGCTGCAACGAATTTGGGTGTTACGTAAATTGCTTTATCCGATGGATGATCTTGAAGCAATGGAGTTTTTGATGGATAAACTCAAGTCAACTAAGTCTAATCTTGATTTTTTTGATTCGATGCGCCGTTAATTCTTGCGGTATCGGCTTGATTTTGCGATAATCCCATACTTTGCAGCGTCGGCAAATCCCCGGCGCCCGTACCCATTAAGGAAAAATAATGAAAGCTGAAATCCACCCAAATTACAAAGAAATCAATGTGACATGTTCTTGCGGTAGCGCATTCAAAACTGCGTCTACATTAGGCAAAGACTTGCACGTTGAGGTTTGCTCTGAATGCCATCCATTTTATACTGGCAAGCAAAAAATCGTTGATACGGCAGGCCGTATTGAGAAATTCAATTCTAAATTTGCGCGTTTCTCTCGTTAATTTAGTGTTAATTATAAAAAAAGGCAGCTTAATCGCTGCCTTTTTTTATTGGTCTATGCCAAAATCACTTTAAATTATCCAATTGAATATGTAAATGCTGACTTATCAAGCTCCTGTAAACTCTCCGGTTAGCTCGGCAAAAGGTCAAGATAAGCCTTGGCTGCTTCTTTTGCTTTGTATTTTTTGGTTGACTCCTGGTTTAGTGGGTCATGATCCTTGGAAACCCGACGAAAACGTCAGTATGGCGATTGTGTCGTATTTTATGCGACATTCTGATTGGACAATTGCTTCCATTGCAGGCGTGCATCAATTTAATCAAGCGCCTTTATATTTTTGGGTTGCAGCACTTCTTGCTAATGCTTTGTCATGGTTTGGTGTTGCAGCTCATGATGCTGCGCGATTAAGCACTGGTTTATGGATGGGCTTGGGTCTATGGGGTGTTGGCTTAGCTGGTCGTGAGCTATTTGGCCCTCGTAATGGCCGGCTTGCTGTGGTGATCTTACTGGGGTGTTTGGGTTTACCACTCTGGGGGCATCATATTTCGCCCGCCGTTGTGTTGTTATCTGGATTTGCTTGGTTAGTTTATGCGTTGGCATTAGCAGCAAAGCGACCATTAAAAGCGGGACTAATTCTAGCTTGCGTATTTATAGTTCTATTAACTGGAGCTAGTTGGGCAGATGCCCTATTTGCCGTTTTGATTTCCGGTCTGCTCATTATTTTTCCTCAGTGGAGAAAATTAAGTTATCTCATCACATTAATTACAGCAATTTTGATTGCCCTACCGATTGCTGCCTTGTGGGGTTATTCACTAAAAACCAACTCGAGTGAGCTATTTCAGGTTTGGTGGCGCTATTATGCTTGGGGTCCTTTTGGTGGCGCTCGATCATTTTCTGTTGAATATTCTTTTGGCTTTCTGCCTTCGGTTTTAATTTGGTTTGCTTGGCCTGCTTTGCCCTTGGCGGGCTGGTCCATCTATTTGTTTCGGAATGAGCTAAGTCAGCCTCGTTGGCAGCTATTGCTGGCATTGTTGTTGGCAAAAAGTTTGTTTTTGATATTGGTTGCGCATCCTAGCGAGGCTCTAGTTTTGCCGCTTCTGGTTCCGCTGGCCTTGTTAGCTTGTGGTGGGGTAGATGAGTTGAGAAGGGGCGCTGCAGCGGCATTAAATTGGTTTAGTTTACTGACGTTAGGATTGGCGGCGCTAGTCATCTGGTTTGTGTGGGCTGCTCTAGTGTTTGATTATCCAGCGGCTTTGCAAAGCAATCTGACTCGATTTAGTCCTGCTGAAATGTCTTTACAGACATGGGGCGTCGCATTTGCACTGTTAGTCACCGTGTTGTGGGGGCGAATGCTATTTCGCAAGCGTCCACTAGGACGGCGCGCACTCACTAATTGGGCAAGTGGCTTAACTTTGGTGATAGGCTTGTTGGCAGGATTATTTCAGAGTTGGGTTGATATTGGTAAGTCATATCGACCAGTTGCTGAAAGCCTTGCTGCCACAATGGCAAGCAAAAAAAATCAGTGTATTGATGTCAGTTTGATAGCCAGAGATCCAACTGCTGCAATCGCTTATTTTACGGATTTGCA
>CAUPHX010000340.1:0-3361 GCA_963511125.1 uncultured Deefgea sp.
GATGCCAATACGGCGATGTTTGATTGGCTGGCAACGCCAGAGCGTGACGTGATGTCGTTGTCGACGCCGTTAGGCAATACCGTAGCCGAGCTAACCATCATTTATCAGCAGGGCGAAATTATGTCGGCCAGCCTGAAGCATGGGCAAACCACCGATGTCGCGGATGATCCAGAATCCTTATTGCAGAATATTTCAGGCCTCACACTGCCCGTCTCTGGCATGCGTTGGTGGCTCCGTGGTCAGCCGGATGCCCGCTTGCCGTTTACGCGTTCGGGCGAATCATTCACGCAAAGCGGTTGGTTGGTGAGTGCAACTGATTTTCGGGATGGTGCTTTGCCCTATAAAATTGAATTAACGCGTGACGATTTGCGTGTACGCGTCATGATTAGCGAATGGAGTTCTGCTGCGCCATGAGTTTTAGCCCTATCGCCGATGAGCAAGGATTCTTTGCTTATCCAGCACCTGCTAAATTGAATTTGTTTTTGCATATCGTTGGTCGGCGCGCGGATGGTTATCATTTGCTGCAATCGGTGTTTCAATTGGTCGATGCGCAGGATACGATTTATTTACGCGTGCGTGATGATGGGCAAGTGGTGCATCACAACCCCATGCCGGGCGTTCCCGCTGAGACCGATCTAGTGGTGCGTGCGGCGCGCCTGCTTCAATCGACCCTGCAATCGAGTGAAAAATTCGGTGTGGATATTCGAGTTGCGAAGCGCTTGCCGATGGGCGGCGGAATGGGCGGCGGCAGCTCGGATGCCGCGACGGTGCTCTTGGCGCTCAATCGACTCTGGAATGTCAATCTGCCGCGCACCGATTTGATGGCTTTGGGTTTGCGGCTGGGCGCGGATGTGCCGTTCTTTATTTTTGGTCGCAATGCCTTTGTTGAAGGCATCGGTGAAGTCATGACCGAAATCGAAACGCCGGACCGACATTTCGTTGTTTTGCACCCGCAGGTGCATGTTTCTACACCAGAAATTTTTAAAGACCCTAGCTTGACAAGAGATACGCCCTCTATTAAAGTTCGCGACCTTGACGGTGCTGTGACGCGGAATGATTTAGAGGTTTGCGCGGTGCAGAAGTATCCCGAAATTGCGTTGCATCTGGATTTTTTAAATCAATTTGCGCCAGCAAGGATGACCGGATCAGGAAGCTGTGTGTTTGCAGAAATCGCTTCACAAGCCGAGGTCGATGCTGTATTATTCGGCCTTCTTGAAAGTATCAACGGTTTTGCAGTTAAGACGATTCGTCGTCACCCGTTATACGAGTACGCTGATGAATAAGTCAGCGCATAAATCGCTAGGGGAGTCGCCAAGTTGGTTAAGGCACTGGATTTTGATTCCAGCATGCGAAGGTTCGAATCCTTCTTCCCCTGCCACCTATAAAAAGAAAGCGTGTAATTACATCAATTACACGCTTTTCGTTTTTTCAGGATTTGGAAATGGCTTACGATAGCCTCATGGTATTTACCGGCAACGCCAACCCGCGCCTTGCTGAACGTGTAGTAAATCATCTGGACATCTCATTGGGACGCGCCACCGTTGGCCGTTTCTCTGATGGTGAAGTGACCGTTGAATTGCTGGAAAACGTTCGCGGCCGTGATGTGTTTGTGCTGCAATCAACCTGTGTTCCGACCAACGACAACATTATGGAAATGATGTTGATGGTCGATGCATTGAAGCGTGCTTCAGCAGGCCGGATTACCGCAGCGATTCCTTATTTTGGTTATGCTCGCCAAGATCGTCGTCCGCGTTCTGCGCGGGTACCGATTTCAGCCAAAGTCGTCGCCAATATGCTGCAAGTTGCAGGCGTGGACCGCGTGTTGACTGTTGACGTCCACGCAGACCAAATCCAAGGTTTCTTTGATATCCCGGTAGATAATATCTACTCAACACCCGTGTTGTTGGCTGATATTCGCGCGAAGAATTATGAAAACCTGATGATTGTTTCTCCTGACGTCGGCGGTGTATTGCGTGCCCGAGCGATGGCGAAACAGTTGGGCGTTGATATGGCGATCATCGACAAACGTCGTCCGAAAGCCAATGTGGCTGAAGTCATGCACATCATTGGCGATGTAAAAGGCCGTGATTGCGTGATTATCGATGACATGATTGATACCGCCAATACCCTGTGTAAAGCCGCTGAAGCGCTGAAGAAATTTGGCGCCAACCGCGTGATGGCGTATGCCACACATGCGGTGTTCTCGGGGGCAGCAGTGGATCGCATTATGCAGTCTGAGTTGGATGAAGTGGTGGTGACTGACACGATTCCAGTCAGCGAATTGGCGCAAGCCAGTGGCCGCGTTCGCGTGGTGTCAATTGCGGGACTATTGGCTGAAACGATGCGCCGTATTAATAATGAAGAGTCGGTTTCAAGCCTGTTCGTTGATTAATTAAGTACGTATAAGCCTATAGGTATATACCTGTAGGCTTTGTTTTAAAAGTATTCAGGGCTTATACCCCGAATCGTATGCTTCTCTGGTCGCGGGGGGCGTATGTTATTTTTCCTATTGGAGTATCACAATGACTTTCGAACTAAAAGCTACAAGCCGCGCACAGCAGGGCACTGGTGCGAGCCGCCGCCTGCGTAAAGCGGGTCAATTGCCAGGTATCGTTTACGGTGGCGCTGCTGATGCAGTTGCAATCAATCTCGATCACAACAGCATGTACTACACGCTGCAAGATGAAAAATTCCACACCGCTTTGATCAACTTGTCTGTTGATGGCGCTGCTGCTGAACAAGTTGTTGTACGCGCGGTTCAATACCACCCGTTCAAACAACAAGTTCAACATATCGACTTCCAACGCGTTAGCGCTGAATCGGTGATTGAATTGCGCGTTCCATTGCACTTTGTGGGCGGCGATGTTTGCCTTGGTACAAAAATGCAAGGCGGCGCAATCAGCAATGTATTGAAAGAAGTGATGGTTCGTTGCGTAGCTTCGAAACTGCCAGAATTCATTACTGTTGACCAATCTAAATTGGCAGTAGGTAATTTGTCAGTTCACTTGTCTGACATCGCAATGCCAGAAGGCGTTCAATTGGTATCGCTATTGCGCGGTGCAGATTTGGCCGTTTCTATGTTGAATGGCGCAAAAGGTTAATTGTTAACTTTTTAGCTTTCAACGAAAAACCCGCCGATTTCGGCGGGTTTTTTTATGTCGATTGAATCGATAAATATTCGTACATAAGTAGTCTGGCGAGGCGAGTTAACGACTCAAGAGAGTTTGTGCGTTATGGCGAACTTATTTTCTCGCTAGAGCAGCCAATTTGCCTGCCGCTGCGCTTGCACTCAGGTGGTCGTTATGCCAATACTCATAAATCACTTCAATCCACGCTTTTTTCAGATCATCTTGCACCGCCA
>CAUPHX010000341.1:0-3328 GCA_963511125.1 uncultured Deefgea sp.
CGCGATTTAAAGATGTATGTCTGCTTGTGGCCGATTTCGGACTGTGAACCACATCATGCTTGAAACAAGACCTTAAACGCAATGACAGGTAACTTTCGCCCCTAGGCGGAAATACATGGCCTTTAATTACATTATCGATCTTTATTTTCAGAACTCGATTTCACTGAAAATATCCAATAAATCCCATCATTAAACCAGCAACACCAATACACATGCCACCAATCCAGAGGGCCACACCAAATGGGCGAAGATATTGATTTGCCCGCTCAATCGGGGCGAAAGACCAGAAAGGGATGTTGGGCAAACGAAAAAACAACCAAGCAATTGTAGACATCAAAAAACAAAGTGCTAGAAGCATGGATGACACCGTCATTGCAAAAACCCTCTATATTAATTTCGTGCTGACTTTCTGCTATCGTCCGACGACCGACTTTTTCGCAAGTTTAACCGAATCCCACCAACATAAAAACCTAATCAGCTTTGTCGAAACGCCACCCAATAAAAAAGCGCCCGAAGGCGCTTTTTTATTGAGGCGGGAAAAACTTATTTCACCAATGCTTTCGCACGGGCAACTACGTTTTCTACCGTGAAACCAAAGTGTTTAAACAACAATGGCGCTGGCGCTGATTCACCGAAGGTATCGATACCGATGACATCACCTTCGAGACCAACGTATTTACGCCAGAAATCGCTGGTTGCAGCTTCTACTGCCAAACGTGGCACGCCAGCTGGCAATACCGATGCTTTGTAAGCAGCGTCTTGTTTGTCAAACACATTGGTGCTTGGCATTGAAACCACACGTACCGCAGTACCCGCTGCAGTCAACTCAGCCGCTGCTTTCACCGCGAGATCCACTTCTGAACCCGTCGCGATAATCACAACTTTTGGATTTGCAGCATCAACGAGGACGTAGCCACCTTTAGCGATATCGGCCAATTGTTGCTCAGTACGAGTTTGGAATTGCAAGTTTTGACGCGTGAACACCAATGAAGATGGCGTAGAACGTTCGCCAATTGCCGCCGCCCAAGCCACAACCGATTCAACGGTATCGGCTGGACGCCATGTGTTCATGTTCGGGATGCAACGCAGCGTTTGCATTTGCTCAACGGGCTGATGCGTTGGGCCATCTTCACCCAGACCAATCGAATCGTGTGTGTACACGAAAATATTGTTCGTTTTCATCAATGCGGCCATACGCAATGCATTCAAAGCGTATTCGCAGAACATCAAGAAGGTGCCACCGAACGGACGGAAACCGCCGTGCAGAACGATACCGTTCATGATCGCGCTCATACCGAACTCACGTACACCGTAACTGATATGGTCACCCGAAATTTGGCCATCAACCACTTTCAAGCTCGTTGAGCCTTTCCAGTTGGTCAAATTTGAGCCCGTCAAGTCAGCCGAGCCGCCGAGCATTTCTGGCGCAGCTGGGCATAAGGCCGACAAAGCATTTTGACTGGCTTTGCGAGTAGCGATGGTTTCCGCTTTGCTGTTTGCATCGGCAACGGCAGCTTTAACAACGTCGTTCCAGTTGGCTGGCAAATCGCCTTTCATACGGCGAGTAAATTCAGCGGCTTCCGCTGGGAATTGCGCGCTGTATTTAGCGAACAAAGCATCCCATTCCGCTTCAAACGCAGCACCAGCGGCTTTTTTATCCCAACCTGCGTAGACATCGGCAGGGATTTCAAACGGTGCATGAGCCCAACCAATCGCAGCGCGAGTGGCGGCGATTTCAGCGTCACCCAATGGTGCGCCGTGGCAATCATGGCTGGCGGCTTTGTTGGGCGAACCTTTACCGATGATGGTTTTGCAGCAGATCAGCGTTGGTTTTTTGGTTTCAGCTTTGGCGGCATCAATTGCTGCTTCTAGCGCATCCACGTCATGACCATCGACACCGGCAATCACATGCCAGCCGTACGATTCAAACCGTTTTGGTGTGTCATCGGTAAACCAGCCTTCAACGTGGCCGTCGATGGAAATACCATTGTCGTCCCAGAAAGCGACCAATTTGCCCAAGCCCAAAGTACCTGCGTAAGAGCAAGCCTCATGCGAAATGCCTTCCATCAAGCAACCGTCGCCCATAAACACATAGGTGTAATGGTCAACAATGTCTAAGCCTGGTTTGTTAAATTGGGCAGCGAGTAGTTTTTCAGCCAGCGCGAAACCCACCGCATTAGTAATACCTTGACCGAGTGGACCCGTGGTCGTTTCTACACCAGGCGTGTAATGCAGCTCTGGGTGACCAGGCGTTTTTGAATGGAATTGACGGAAATTTTTGATGTCATCCATCGACAAATCATAACCCGTCAGATGCAATAAAGCGTATTGCAGCATCGAACCATGGCCGTTGGACAAGATAAAACGATCGCGATTGGCCCAAGCGGTGTTTTGTGGGTTGAAGCGCATTTTACTGCCCCACAAAGCCAAACCAATTTCTGCCATTCCCATCGGCGCACCTGGGTGACCCGAATTGGCTTTTTGCACAGCATCCATTGCCAGTGCACGAATTGCATTTGCTAAATCAGTACGCGTTGCTGCCATCACAGTTTCCTCAGATTTAATGTTGAGCGCACATGCGCAAACTAAATTAAAAACGAACCACTGTAGCTGGAAAAGAGGTCTTTACCGCTACAGACAAAAAACTTGCTGCCCCTGCTCCTTGCCAAAAACACAAGGTACATAAAAAAACAGACACGCCAGCATTGTACTCATGCTGGCGCATCTATGATATTGCTTTGGCGCAAAGCTAAAGCAGTTTATTCCAAAACATAAGTCCCAGGCGCGGCACATAGCTTAGGATGCGCGCGGCTTGAGAGTTTGGGCTTTACTTGCTCGCCTGAATACGGCCGCAACCATTCCGTCCAATTGTCCCACCATGAACCGGCGATTTTCTCTTTGCCTTGCAACCAATCCTCAGGACTTTGCGCGGCGCTCGGCGTGCCTTGCCAATAACTGCGTTTGGATTTTGGCCCTGGCGGATTGATGATGCCGATGATATGCCCCGAGGTCGACAGCGTAAATGTCACTGGCGACGCGACGCGATCGACCAAGGTAAAGGTTTGTTTCCACGGCGCGATATGGTCTTCTTCGGCACTGACCATATAAATCGGCTGGGTGATTTTGCCCAAGTCGATTGGCTGGCCGGCAATGGTCAGCGCATCAGGCTGAATCAATTTATTGTGCCAATACAATTCGCGCAGATAGGTGTGATGCATTTTCTTCGGCATGCGTGTCGTATCCATAGTCCAATACAACACATCAAACGCCATCGGCGTTTCACCCCTCAAGTAATTACTCGCCCAGTAGTTCCACACCAAACTATTGC
>CAUPHX010000342.1:0-3295 GCA_963511125.1 uncultured Deefgea sp.
CGGTATTGAGCCAGCGGAATGGCTGAAGGACACGCTGGAAAAACTCCCCACTTGGCCGAACAGCCGGATTGATGAATTACTGCCGCTGCGCGGCTAATGCATTTCAGATCGACTGGCTAGGTGACTGCGCCGGACGCATACTTTACGACTAGCCCTAACTCGCTCATTTCAGCTACAGTAGCAGCGTCTTTCGTCGACCCATTTCCTATGAATCAACTTGAACTAAGCCAACTCATTCTCAGCAGTTATCAGCGTCTGCTCGGTGAATCACTCACGCCAGCGGGCTACACTGACGAGCAAGCCGCCCATTGGCTGCAGCACGAAGCACCGTTTGCGATACTCGCGCACAGCACCGCGAACGACCCCTGCTTTATTTATGCCAATCACGCCGCACAAAACTGCTTTGAATACACTCACGCCGAATTGATTGGCCTCCCGTCTCGACTATCGGCTGAAGCCCCCAACCGCGAAGAGCGCGCCCAACTACTCGCTGCTGTACATCAGCAAGGCTTTAGTACGGGCTATCGCGGCCTACGCATCGCCAAATCGGGGCGACGTTTTTGGATTGAAAATGCCACCGTGTGGAATTTGATCGACGAAGCTGGCGTCAAGCACGGCCAAGCTGCACTGCTGAGCGAATGGCGCGATTGGACAGCAACGGACGCATTCGCTCGATGAGGGAAGCGGGAAGAACCACCGTGAGCGACGAGCCTCAATGTGAAGCTGCGGCTCTAAAAAACAAAGCGTATTAGCTTGCAGGGCTTATAAATCAATAGCTACAAGCCAATACATAACAAAAACTACAAATGCGCATGCGAGCCATCACAGAATGGTTTTTCTTCACTGTGCTTACAGCCGCATAAATAAACCGTTTCAGTTTCTTCGGCGACAAACTTGATCGGAAGCATATGCGTATGCCGATGCGTGCCATCGCAAAATGGCTGCGTTTTGCTATGACCACAGGCGCACCAATAATAAGTTTCTCCCGCCACGACCTCGACAACATAGGGCGCTTTTTGCGCGATTTGCGGTTCTGACATCACATTCTCCAGCACGAAAGAAGATCATTTCAGCCTAGCTGCTGCGCAGAAAAACGGACTGTACTGGCGATAAGCGGCAATTTGACTGCCGCCATAAACGACAAAACCGCCACAAGGGCGGTTTTGATGTGGCAATCAGCAAAGATTAGCTCAATTGCACGGTGTAGCCTGCTTGATTACTTGGATGATCTTTATTCACGAACACTGAGCGGTCGTTTTTGATCATCAACACTTCAAAGAACGGTTTGAAACGCGCATCGCTCACGCCGAACGCCGATTGAATCTTGGCAAACAAAGCTTGCTCTTCTGGTTCGGCTTCGCCATCCGAGAACGCTGAATCGAGCAAATTCATCAAAATACACATTTTTTGCGCATCAGTCAGCAACGGCGTTGCTTCAGCAAGGAAGGTATCGATTGAATTCTTTTGGCGATACGCCAAAGCGCGGTCAAGCAACTGTTTATTTTGCGCGCCAACACCAATCGCACCACTGCTTGATTTTGCGCCGCCCAAGACCGACAACAAATGGCCGACTTCTTCATTATCCATCTCGCCATCGGCCGACATCATATACAGCAAGCCCGTCGCAAAAGCGAAATGCGGACTCATTGTCGTGCTGGTATCGCTCTTGAACATATCAAACAAACCCATTTCAATTCCCCTTTTAATGAATAAAGTAGTACGGTGTTATATTAAGCTAGTTCTGACTCAATCCATTGTAATCAGTTCCGCAAACTGAAAAATAGTCTGAGCATGCGGCATGCTAAATCACAACCATTTATTTCTTGATATCTGAGTCTTGCGCCTCGGTCGGATTAATGTAGGCAAAGGGCAAGCCCAAAAACACCACACCACCGACGATATTACCCAAAGTGCTAAACAGCAAATTATGCAATGCCTCGCTATACGTAATGCTGCCATTACCTAATAGAGAGATCGAAAAAGTCCCCAAATTGGCAATCGAGTGCTCATAACCACTGTAAACGAAAATCGAAATCACCAACATCATCACCATGATCTTGGCCACGTCTTCTTTGCAGCGCAAAGCCAAACGCACCGCAAGACACACCACCCAGTTGGCCAAAATACCTTTGAAAAAAATCTCGCTACCCGTTTGATGGACTTTATGCGCCGCCCCCGTATACAGAGCATGATCAATCGGTAAAGCTTGAATCATCCCAGCGCCGTACAGCAAACCCGCCACAATCAACGCACCCAAAAAATTACCCGCGAAACACACCGTCCATAAAAACAGCGTTTCTTTCCAATTGGTTTTTCCCTCGGCCGACGACACCGTCAAATACATCGTGTTGCTGGTAAACAGCTCGGCATTAGTAAACACAATAATGATGAGGCCGACGCCAAAAAACAGCGATGTAATCACTTTGCCCAACGGCAAATCGTGCAGATTTTGCACCATCAACCAATAGGCAAAGAGAGTGATGGTCAGATACATCCCCGCCAAAATTGAACGCAGCGCGTAACGGCGCGGGTCGTTTTGCAGTAATCTCAGTTTATTTAAGCCGCTATCGGCGGCTTTTTCCACGTAGGAACGATCGGGCATAGTGGGCTCCAATTTAAGATGGCGGGATATTACTACAGACTGTCGTTCGGATTGGTGTGAATACTATAGACGATGCGACGCGGCGCACTATTTAGAGTCGCAATCCGCAACGGGGATTTACTCAAGCGGATGCGGTATGCCATTTTAGAACGCCGTGGTTCATCAAAAAAAGTCGCGCTAATGCCGCACCCCAACACCACGCGGCGCAGCCGTATAAAACAAAAAACCGCCAGAATCAATCGGACGGTTTTTTGTATCTCAGCTAGGTTGTATTCGGAGCGAAGTAGCAATACACCAGCGATATTCATGCGGCGTAATGTCTTCGGTGATTACGCCCCACTCGCTACAGGGTTTTACGGCGACGCGCAGCCAACAAGCCAAGCAAACCCACTCCCATCAAAGCGTAGGTTTCTGGCTCAGGAACTGGCGCAACCGCACTGAGGGCGGCTTGACCAATCAGCTGATGGACCGCTGCGCTCGGATGTAACAAATCTGAGAATAAAGAAGTCGCACACGATGCGCCTTGCGAACCATAAAAATCGCCGCATGGCGCCGTCACATTGTTGATGCCATATTTGGCGCCACTATTGGTTTTTCCATCCGTAATGATATTTTGCATTAACCCTGCCATATCAAAGAAGGTCATATTCATACCTACGGATTGGCCATACCCCATCAGAGTTGGCATATAGC
>CAUPHX010000343.1:0-3279 GCA_963511125.1 uncultured Deefgea sp.
CCAAACCATAGCCAAAATACCGCCATGCGCTTTTTTAGCACCTGCACTTTGTGTCACCGCTGCTTGCCGAGCCTGTCGCAAACGAACTTGTACGGTATCTGGTATCGGCGCATCGGCCACTTGTTGGCTTATTCGCCCAATCTGCTCTTCATTCATAGGGTCACTCCCCTTTCTTTTAGCCAGTCGGCCAAGGTATGACACGCGCGGGAACAATGCGTTTTGACGCTGCCTTCTGAACACCCCATCACCTGCGCAGTCTCTGCCACATCAAGCTCTTCCCAATAACGCAGTAGAAAGGCTTCTCGTTGACGGGCGGGCAATAAAGTAATGCCTGCTTCAATCAGCGCCATCTTTTGCTGTTGATCGACCTCGTCCTCGGCGCTGGGATTAAGTGGGCTGATGTGTGGCAGATGGTGGAGTGGATCGGCATCCAATTCGTCCTCTGCCGCATTGCCTGAAAACTTAGAAAACAAGGAAACCCAAAAGTTGCGTAATTTTGATCGACGCTGAAAATCACGAATGGTGTTTTGCAAAATCGTTTGAAACAACAGCGGCCATTCAGCTTCAGGCTTGTCGGCATAGCGCGTCGCTAATTTAAGCATCGCATCCTGCACAATATCGAGCGCATGCTCATCATCACGCACGGCGTATTGCGCTTGCCGCCAAGCACGCCGTTCCACTCGCGCCAAGAAGTCATTCAATTGCTGCGAACTCGCCAAACGACCTCCTAATAGTACGCAAATAAAAACTGATGTAAAAAATGAGCAAAAACAGAGGATTGATACTAACAAAAGGGCAAAATATCAGCCAGAAAATCTTGCCAAAATAAGACTCATCGCGTACCTTTAACCCCCTACACAAAAGTCACTATAGCGACCGGTCGTTTAAAACAGACGGCAGGGGCACTGAGATAGACCGCAAGCGAAGCACACTATCGTCTAAAACGGCCAAAAGCCAGTAGACGGCGGAACATCCAGTTAATAAAAACACCCGCAGGAGGAGGTAAGCCAAAGCGCTTACCCGCGAGGTGTTTACTGCTGAGCCAAGGCCAGCAGTAGCCTGCTGTACAAAAGGAATGGCACAAAATTTCTCACGCAAGGCGCAAAGTCGAAGACAGTACAATTTGTACGGCCAGACGCAGCAACACAGCTAGAGAGATTTTGTCTGTTACTTAGGCAGCTTGCACTTAACCGATCAACTTATTGACTCAGGATAAACCCATGCAGATTTCGGGCGCAGAAATTCTCGCGCGCTGTCTAGCCGAAGAAAATGTCGAGTTCGTATTCGGCTATCCCGGCGGCGCGGTTTTGGAAATCTATGATGCGATTTTCAAACAAAATAAATTCAAACACGTTCTCGTTCGTCACGAACAAGCCGCAGTCCATGCTGCTGATGCTTACTCGCGCTCATCGACCAAAATCGGTGTAGCGCTGGTGACATCTGGCCCAGGCGCGACCAATGCTTTAACTGGCATTGCAACCGCGTTCATGGATTCGATCCCAATGGTAGTGATTTCTGGCCAAGTCGGTACGCCAGCGATTGGTTCGGATGCATTCCAAGAAGTCGACATGGTCGGCTGCTCACGCCCGATCGTGAAGCACAATTTCTTGGTCAAAGACGTTAAAGATCTCGCGACGACGATCAAAAAAGCCTTCCATATTGCTACGACCGGCCGCCCTGGCCCCGTTGTGATTGATGTGCCAAAAGACGTTACGCAAGCCAAATTCACGTTTGATTATCCAAAATCAGTCTCGATTCGCAGCTACAACCCGCCTGTGAAAGGCCATCCAGGCCAGATCAAAAAAGCGGCGCAAATGCTCGCTGAAGCCAAACGCCCGTTTATTTATGTCGGCGGCGGCGCGATTCTGGGCCATGCATCCGAAGAAGTGACTGAACTGGTGCGGATGTTAAATGTGCCATGCACGAACACCCTGATGGGTTTAGGTGCATATCCTGGCTCGGATCCGCTGTTCGTCGGCATGCTCGGCATGCACGGCACGTACGAAGCCAATATGGCGATGCATTACGCCGATACGATTATCGCGATTGGTGCGCGTTTTGATGACCGCGTGATCTCGAATCCGGCGCAATTTTTATCGCAAGGCAAGCGCATCGTACAGATTGACATCGATCCATCGACCATTGCGAAACGCGTAAAAGTCGATGTACCTATCGTGGGCGACGTGAAAGACGTTCTCAAAGATTTGATCGCAGTTCTGAAAGAAACCAACGCTCGTCCAAGCGAAAAAGCTTTGAACGCGTGGTGGGATCAAATCAATGAATGGCGCGCACCAAAAAGCTTGTGGTATGCCCAGGACGATTTGGTGATTCAACCGCAATTCGTGATGCAAAAACTGTACGAAGTAACGGGTGGCGACGCCATCATTACTTCCGATGTTGGCCAGCATCAAATGTACGCCGCGCAATACTACGACTTCAATCGTCCACGCCAATGGATTAATTCTGGCGGCTTGGGCACGATGGGCTTTGGTTTGCCTGCGGCAATGGGCGCGCAATTGGCTAACCCTGATGCGACTGTTGCTTGTATTACCGGCGACGGCTCAATTCAGATGAATATCCAAGAATTGTCGACCTGCAAGCAATACCACACGCCAGTGAAAATCATTAACTTGAATAATGGTTATCTCGGCATGGTTCGCCAATGGCAAGAGTTCTTCTACGGCACACGTTACTCCGAGTCGTATGTTGATGCGTTGCCTGACTTTGTGAAATTGGCTGAAGCCTACGGTCACGTTGGTATGCAAATCACCAAGCCAGCCGACGTTGAACCAGCATTGCGTGAAGCATTTGCAATGAAAGAGCGCTTGGTATTTATGGATTTCCTCACCAATCCAAAAGCCAATGTGTTCCCAATGATTCAAAACGGCCGCGGTTTGAATCAAATGGATTTGCCGCCGCACATGCAATCGATGCAGCTTGTGCCATTTGAAAACAACCGTGATTACGGCAATCTTTGCTAAGGAGAGATGAACATGCGCCATATTTTATCTGTCCTGATTGAAAACGAAGCCGGTGCGCTATCGCGCGTGACGGGGCTGTTTTCGGCTCGTGGCTACAATATTGATTCACTGACGGTGCAAACCACCGAAGATCCAACCATGAGCCGCATGACCATCGTCACGCACGGCTCGGAAGATGTGATCGAACAAATCACCAAACAGCTCAACAAGCTGATCGAAGTGGTTAAAGTGATCGACCTGAACGAGGCTGATCACATTGAGCGTGAACTGATGCTCATTAAAGTGCGCGCAACAGGTA
>CAUPHX010000344.1:0-3272 GCA_963511125.1 uncultured Deefgea sp.
CGTTGCCTTATGGTTGTGCCGCGTGGGACGATAGCCCATTTGGTATTGCAGTTTTGCTCAAGGATAAGCAACTTAGCTGTGAGATCGACTATACCGACGCACAGTATCAGCTCTTTCCCTATATTCGCATTGAGCTAGCGAATCATACTGTTATCTATGGCATTCATCCGCCGCCCCCACTGGGTGAGGAGCTGGCGACAGCACGTAATCAGGCTCTTTTGAAGTTGGCAAAGCGAATCGCGAAAGAAAGTTGCCCTGTCATTGTGTTGGGCGACATGAATATCACGCCGTACTCGCCGCTGTATCAGGCATTTCGTCGTGATGCTAGTTTGGCTGAAGTGGGTTTTGCTGGCCAAGCCACATGGTCGCCGATAAAAGCTGTGCCCTTATTACCGTTAGACCGTGCTTTGGTGTGTGGCTTATCGGCCAGCATGAAGGTGGGGCCTAATTTGGGTTCGGATCATCGGGCGATTGTGCTGGATATAAAGTGATTAAGTTGGGTATAGGGTGAAAGCTATTTCAAACTATTAGGTGCAGTGAAATACCCATACTAAGTGGCGTCAGTGCTGCAATCAGAATCGCAGCCAACACCGGCGGCAATCCAGCGCCGCGCCCAGCGTGAAATGCGTCGATTTAACCAAGGCCAATTCAACGTGAGATACGCATCGGGCTGTACCACCATGCCGCACACATAGCGCGTTTGCGCGTCGTCCCATTGCAAAGCATCACACCGCCCCAGTCGCTTGCGGCTAATTAGCATGCCAATCGGGCAAGGCTCCGCCGCGCAGCACACGCCGCAGCCATTACAGGCCGCACCGAGGGCGGGTTTGCTGGGGGCGAGCTGATGCAGATGGATGATTTGTGGCAAGGGGTCGCCTAGCTTGAATATATTTTGAGTTTAGCAATAAAGCGCTTTAGTGAGTTGCAATGCGTTTTTACTGTTGTTGATTAGGCAAGACTTGCTAGGGTCTGTTGACGCTTGGTTTTCGGTCGCGCTGGAGCGATTTTCGCGGCAGATCAAGGCATTTTATGCGACCAATAACCCGTTATTCGAGCATGAAATAACGCAGAGATGTCGCGAAAAGCGCCCAGCCCTTCGGGTTTGGCTGCTTTTGGCCTGACTCTGCGTTGAAAAACGCTTGCATAGAATGCTATGCCACGCGTCTTTCGCCTTGATTCAGGCCAAAATCAGCACAAACGCGATCCGCACACCAAACGTCAACAGACCCTAGGTGTTTTGAGGTAAAATCACTGCCAATTCAATTACCTAGAAACGGGGCGTCTATGTGACGTCCCGTACTCATTCTTATGAACGCAATATCTGATCTACCCCAAGAAAAGCCTCAGTTGTCTGAGGCGGAACAAAAGCAAAAATACAATTACAACAAGCTCGTCAAACGCCTGCGTCATAATGTCGGTGATGCGATTAACGATTTTAATATGATCGAAGATGGCGATCGGGTGATGGTGTGCCTGTCGGGCGGTAAGGACAGCTACACCATGCTGGATATTTTGCTGAGTTTGCAAAAATCAGCGCCGATTACGTTTTCGATTGTCGCAGTGAATCTCGATCAAAAGCAGCCCGGCTTTCCTGAGCATATTTTGCCAACCTATTTGGCTGAATTGGGCGTGGAATTCAAGATTATCGAAGAAGATACTTATTCCATCGTGACCCGCGTGATTGAAGAAGGCAAGACCACCTGTGGCTTGTGCTCACGCTTGCGTCGTGGGATTTTGTACCGTGTGGCCGATGAGCTTGGCGCGACCAAAATTGCGCTGGGCCATCATCGCGACGATATTCTGGAGACGCTGTTTTTGAATATGTTTTACGGCGGCAAACTGAAAGGCATGCCACCGAAATTGGTGTCGGACGATGGCAAACATATGGTGATTCGCCCCTTGGCCTATTGCCGCGAAAAAGACATCGAGAAATACACGGCTGCGCGTGGCTTCCCCATTATTCCGTGCAATCTGTGTGGTTCGCAGCCGAATCTTCAGCGGCAAGTGATCGGCGATATGTTGAAAGATTGGGATCGACGCTTTCCTGGCCGTTTGGAAACGATGTTTACGGCAATGTGTAATATCGTTCCGTCGCATTTGGCTGATCCAAAACGCTATGACTTTGTTAACGCCAAAGCCGACGGTACGCCGCGCGCCGATGGCGATAAAGCGTTTGATAAAGAAACCTTTAGCGATCCAAACCGGATTTCTATCCTAGCAAGCAAACCCGCTGGCGTTGCAGGCTGCGGGGGCGATGAATAATGCTTTTTCGCTCTAAACGTTTTTCTAAGCGCGATGATGACGACATTATGATTGATGTGTCGGAAGAGGGCGGGATTCGCAAGCTGCATTTTGGTAATGACGACACGCAAAGCGCGATGAAGGTGAACGCGCCCAATGAATTGCTGCTGGCCTATTCACGTTGTGTATTTGGCAGTTTGTTATTTTTAGAGCCGCCGCAAAAAATGCTGTTGATTGGTTTGGGTGGTGGTTCGATTGCGAAATGGGTGCATGAATATCTGCCGAATACGCATTTAACGTGCGTTGAATTGTTTCAACAAGTGGTGAATGTGGCGCGTTCGATGTTCTTCTTACCGCCGGATGACGAGCGTCTTGAGGTGATTACCGGTGACGGTGCGGCGCATGTTTACAATATGGCCGATGAATCGGTCGATATGATTATGATGGACGCGTATTCGGCAACGGGTATCGCTGCGCCATTGGCGAGCACCGATTTTTTTACCGCGTGTAAACATAAATTGACCGATAACGGTGTGCTGGCCGTTAATCTGTGGAGTATTGATCGCCGCTTTGAGCAATATTGCACGCAATTATCTGAAGTATTTGAAGGTCGTTTGATTTGCTTGCCGGCAAGGCAAAAAGGCAATGTCATTGCCTTTGCATTTATGCGTGGGCAAAACAGCCCGCAATGGGAGCGTTTGACTGATAAGGCGAAGAAATTAGAGGCTGAATATGGCTTGGAATTCCCAGAGTTTGTGAGTGATTTAGCGCGGATGAATCCACATAATGATAGGCGTTTGTTTATTTAAATCGGTGAGGTGTGAGGTGTGAAGTGTGAGGTGTGGCTTTTTCCTTCACTCCTTACTCCTCGCCCCTCACAGATAAAGGTTTTCAAGTGCGCTCAGATGTGAAAAAATTAGGGTAATCAACGAACAATAAATAGGTCGTATCTATGCTCGATCGTGATGGCTATCGGCCAAACGTCGGCATCATCATCATTAATCAACAGAACCAAGTTTTTTGGGGGAAGC
>CAUPHX010000345.1:0-3239 GCA_963511125.1 uncultured Deefgea sp.
CCTAAGTTTATCGTGGACACGATCATCTCAAGGAGATGTGGGGCTATTCAACGTGGTGCCGCCGGAGGCATACGTCGTAAAGGGGCAAGTCGCGGCAAAGAAAAGGCCGCTAGCACATGGCCAGCAGCCTCAATTTGTTGCTTCACCACCTTCAAAGACAGGGTCAATGAAGGCGGAAATGAATTTACTTCAATTCGTTTACTGCAAATCAAAGCGATCCAAATTCATCACTTTGCCCCACGCTGCAACGAAGTCGGTGACAAATTTCTGCTGCGCATCGCTCGCTGCGTAGACTTCGGCAATTGCCCGCAGTTGCGAGTTTGAGCCAAACACCAGATCAACAATGGTCGCTGTTGCTTTGACTGCACCCGTTTTGCGATCACGCCCTTCAAGCACGCCTTCACTATTCGTGCGTTGCCATTGCGTATTCATATCGAGCAGATTCACAAAGAAATCATTTGTTAATGTTTCTGGCTTGCTGCTGAAGGTGCCATGCTGGCCAGGATTGAGTGTACGCAAGCCACCAATCAACACCGTCATTTCTGGCGCGGTGAGCGTGAGTAATTGTGCTTTGTCGATCAGTGACTCGGCAGACACTGACTCTAGACCTGCTTTCACATAGTTGCGGAAACCATCGGCCAGCGGCTCCAGTACTGCAAATGACGCCACATCGGTTTGTTCTTGCGTTGCATCCATTCGACCCGCCGCAAATGGCACTTGCACCGTAACGCCTGCCTTTTGTGCCGCCGCTTCAACCGCCGCATTGCCACCTAAGACAATCAAATCAGACAGCGATACTTTTTTTCCGCCCGATTGCGCACTGTTGAATTCTTGCTCAATTGTGCTGAGTTTGGCGAGTACGCTAGCCAATTGTGCAGGCTGATTAACCGCCCAGTCTTTTTGCGGCGCAAGGCGAATACGCGCGCCGTTGGCTCCGCCGCGTTTGTCGCTGCCACGGAAGGTAGCCGCCGAAGCCCATGCGGTTTCAATCAATTGGCTGATGGTTAGACCAGATGCGAGGAGTTTGGTCTTGAGCGCCGCAATGTCTTGCTCATTAATGAGTGGATGATCCACTGCCGGAATTGGGTCTTGCCAAATCAGTGTTTCGGCGGGGACGAGCGAGCCTAAATAACGGCTGCGTGGGCCTAAATCGCGGTGCGTTAGTTTGAACCAAGCGCGGCTAAATGCATCGGCAAATTCAGCCGGATTTTGGTGGAAACGACGCGAAATTTTCTCATAGGCTGGATCCATACGCAGCGACATATCGGCGGTGGTCATCATCGGCGGATGTTTTTTTGCTGGATCGTGCGCATCGGGGATCATGTGCTCGGGTTTTACATCTTTGGCAACCCATTGTTTTGCACCTGCAGGGCTTTGGGTGAGTTCCCATTCGTAGCCAAATAGCATGTCAAAATAGCCGTTGTCCCATGTGGTTGGGTTCGGTTTCCACGCGCCTTCGATGCCGCTGGTGGTGGTGTGCACGCCTTTGCCGCTGCCGAGCTGATTGAGCCAGCCTAGGCCTTGCGCTTCGATGGGTGCGGCTTCAGGTTCTGGGCCAACGAGGGCTGGGTCGCCAGCACCGTGGGCTTTACCAAAGGTATGACCACCGGCGACCAGTGCGACGGTCTCTTCATCATTCATCGCCATACGCGCAAAGGTTTCGCGCACGTCACGACCTGATGCGACGGGGTCTGGATTACCATCTGGGCCTTCTGGATTTACATAGATCAAACCCATTTGTACGGCGGCCAGTGGGTTTTCCAGTTGGCGCTCGCCAGAGTAGCGACTACCCGGCTTGTCGCTAGTCGCTAACCACGATTTTTCCATGCCCCAATAAATGTCTTCTTCTGGCTCCCAAATATCAACCCGACCACCGGCAAAACCAAATGTTTTAAAGCCCATCGATTCCAGCGCGACATTGCCAGCGAGGATCATCAAATCGGCCCATGAGATTTTACGACCATATTTTTGTTTGATCGGCCAGAGTAAGCGACGCGCCTTATCCAAATTGCCGTTATCCGGCCAGCTATTGAGCGGAGCAAAGCGTTGATTGCCAGTGCCAGCACCACCACGGCCATCGGTCGTGCGATAAGTCCCAGCTGAATGCCACGCCATGCGAATCATCAGCCCACCGTAATGACCCCAGTCGGCAGGCCACCAGTCTTGCGAATCGGTCATCAGCGCCTGCAGGTCGCTACAGACGGCATTCAGATCCAGCGTTTTAAATTCGTCTGCGTAATTAAACGCTTCACCCATCGGATCAGACTGGGCCGAATGCTGGTGCAAAATACTGAGTTTCAGTTGATTCGGCCACCAGTCCGTGTTGGATGGTGCTGCGGCGATGGCGTTGGCGCCCGCTGAAAATGGGCATTTAGATTCGCTAGACATGGGGTTCTCCTTGACGGGGGAAATGAAATGACTGATCTACTCTAGGACGTTGTGGATTGATTATCTAATTGGATTTAGCAATAGGCTTAATAGTTCTAATTTTCCCTGTGTGATTAATGCATTTACTTTGTGCTGTGCCGCTGATAGGAAGACAAAACGCGTGTTATGCTGGTTTTATTTATGGCGGAGGATTTTATGGCGAAGGAGCGGTTGATGCAACTGATGATCGGCAATAAAAACTATTCATCTTGGTCATTACGGCCTTGGCTGGGCATGAAAGTCGCTGGGATTGCGTTTGACGAGCATGTTCATAATTTGTATGCGGAAAATGCGCGGGAAGAACGCTTGCAGTGGTCGCCAACGGGCAAGGTGCCGGTACTGATTGATGGCGATGTAACGATTTGGGAAACGCTCGCCATTGCTGAATACATTGCCGAGCGTTTTCCATTGGCGCAATTATGGCCACAAGAGCTTACCGCTCGCGCTCATGCGCGTACCGTTTGTGCCGAAATGCACGCTGGCTTTACCGCGCTGCGTACTGCCTGCGCTATGGATTGCCGCAGCCGAAAAACAGTGGAGATGACACCTGAATTAGCGGCTGATGTCACACGGATTGTCGCTTTGTGGGCAGATTGCCGCGAGCGCTTTGGGATTGCATCCTGCGAAGGCGAATTCTTGTTTGGTCACTTTACTTGGGCCGACGCTTTTTTTGCGCCAGTGGTCACGCGTTTGGTGACGTACGGGATTGAAGTGCCGGCCTCCGCGCAGCGCTATATGCAAACCATGTTGGCATTACCTGCGATGCAAGAATGGTTGGCTGCAGGGGAAGTCGAGGTATGGGTTGCGCCGTA
>CAUPHX010000346.1:0-3220 GCA_963511125.1 uncultured Deefgea sp.
AATCAAAGAAGAGTACTACGCCAATGTCGTGCCGCTGACGATGCCGAAAATGTACAATCTGCGCGCAGATCCGTTTGAAAGCTACGACAGCCTCAATGCGCAAGGTCATTTGATTCAAAAAATGTCTTGGTTATTGGCGCCAGCCAGCGAACTGATGGGCGCGCACATCAAGTCCTTGGTGCAATACCCGCCAGTGCAAGGCGGTACCAGTTTTGATATGTCGAATGCGGTGTCCGACGCCATTAAAAAAGGTCAGCCTTAATTAAAAGTGATGGCGGGTTCACCACTCGCCGCCAGCCTGAATCAAATCGATAATCTGCTTTACCTTGGATACCGGTTCGCCGGTTTCCAAGCACACACCCTTCTGCGCTAGAAAATTTAAAACCCCACCCGCAAATCAATATCAACTGCAACCATTCAGCAGCAGATCGATCTCACTGCAAGCACATAAACCCGAGCCAAATAGTGAGTTTCAGTCGGCACATTACTTACCACCAATATACGCAAATTTATTTATTACTTGCAATAACTTACCAAATAAGTCATAAATGTCGGATCGATTCGGGAGCTATGAAATGAGCCAAATCAATCCAATGGAAGAAAATGCAGTCGAGCTAGCTTTTGCAGACAATTTCTCGCAGGAACATTATTTGCTGGAAGGCAAAGAAATTTTTCTTGGCCATCCGCAAAACAAAGCGATTCATCTTCGCGCCCAAATACTGCAAGTCATTGATGGGCAATCCTTGCTGATTAAACCATTGGCCAAATCAGAGCAACTGGATGTGCGAATTCTATTAACCGGAACGCCAATCATCAAAGTGCGGATGGCGGTGCCAAACGGCGTGCTGTGCTTTGAGTCAAAGCAAATCCCTCACCCGCAGCGGCCAAACTGGACGATAGGCTTACAGTGGCCCGAGCAGACGCGCATTGAGCAAACACGCAATTTCCCCCGCGTCGCATTACATCAAGCACTGCTGGTTGAGAAAACCGGCGAGGTGCGTCGCCGCGCGATCATGTTGAACTTATCTGAGCAAGGCCTGCAGGTGGAGTATCACGCGCCCTTGGGCATGATTGGCGAAACGTTGCGCATCTTGCTGGTATTGCCATTTGAAGAAGGCGCACTCATCGTCGAGGCCACTGCGGTGATCCGCAGTAAATTCAGCGAAATCAGTGAAGATCATGTATTGCATGGTCTTGAATTTGATAATTTAACGACATCGATGAGCAACACCATTCGTCGTTATATGCAGCAAAGATTATGTGCAAAAAATGATTCGGCAACGACTATCTAATCGCTTCTAGCCGAGCTAAAAATCATTTTTAGCTGTTGCTGATCGGCTGGGTGAAGTTTAGAAGTGGCTAAAATTAATGGTAGGTATTTACTGCCAGACCTTTATTTTAAAGCGCCAGCAGGCAATACATCGATACTAGGCAAGCGAACTACTTGCTCAGTATCAGCCGAACACAAAGTATCGCAATGATGGATTTGCTTTTCAAACTCCGTCCCAAACCCATGTGGCGCAGCCGAATAAAAAAACCGCCGATATAAATCGAGCGGTTTTTGTTTGCGCCATCTAGCTGCGACAGAGTGTATCCACAGCGGCGTGATCTATAGCGGCGTGCATCAACAGCAGCGTGCCTGTGACGATTAGGCGAAGCGTTTTTCTAAATACTGAATAATGCTGCTCGATTCATACAGCCATTGAACTTCGTTGTTTTCCTCGATGCGCAAACACGGCACCTGCACTTTGCCGCCCTGCTCTGCCAACACCGCTTTATGCTCGGCTTGTTTGGCATCCACGGTTTTGATATTCAGGCCTTGCCGGCGCAGCGCGCGGCGCACTTTGACGCAAAATGGGCAGGCTTCGTATTGATAGAGGGTGAGCGCCTGGGTTTGCTGATCCAACCAAGCTTGGCGTTCAGTCGAGTGTTGTGCTTTTTTCGGCGCGAATACGGCGTTTAAACCTAAGATACCTCGACCAACAATCCAACGTAGTGCGCGCATAAATTTCTCGATGATTCAATGACTTTTAAGCGCGCGATTTTATCCAATCATGGGCGATTGGGCTATGGCTTATTTCAGAAGGATGCAGCGATCTTTTAACGTAAGTCGCGCTAATGCCGCGCGGCACTTACTTTTCTTGCTTCGCCAAGAAAAAGTAAGCAAAAGAAGGCGCCCCTATATCTGCACCGACTTCGTCGGCTTGATATCAAGGGTTTTAAAGCCCCAAATCAACGATCAAGAAATAATATCGATGTATTGCCATCTAGGCATTAAAAATCAATAGCTACAGTCAAATACCCAAACTACTTAAGTCGTCATTCCGATAACGCTCTGCGTAGCTGAAGACAAGACTGGAATTCAGCTGCAAGGCCAAGTTTATTTTTCTGTGTGCAACTCGGCTGATTCAACCCAACTCACGCCGGGCTTGGCGGCTAATGCGGCTTTGAGCATGCTTTGTGCTACTTTTTCGACTTCAATGGCGCGCCATTTTAGTGGTATCCAGCGCCCAAGGTAGCGATCCAAGCAAAAACCAATGTCTTCAGCCAGACGTTGCTCAGGTCGTTTTCCTGCGTTCAATAGCGAAGGACGCACGATGGTTAAAGACGCAAAACCCAAAGCCATCACATCGCGCTCGGTTTCGCCCTTGGTCTTTAGATACAAGCCACGCGCGGATGCATTGGCACCCATTGTCGAATTGAGCACCAAGCACGGCGTACCCGCTGCATGCAGTCGCTGTGCCGCGTTCAGAATATAGTCGTAATCCACACGGCGAAATGCGGCGGCCGAGCCTGCTGTTTTCAGCGTCGTCCCTAGCGCGCACAGTGCCGCATCGGCACGCCACCATGGCGCATCGATGGGCAGCGATTCAAAATCAACAATGGGATTATCGAGCTTTGCATGTGCTGGCAGCGCACGCCGTGTTGGGGCAATCACGCGCGCAATGTCGGGGTGCTGCAAAGCCTGCACCAGTAAATGGCGACCCACTGCTCCCGTTGCGCCCAAAATCAGTACCGTATTCATGGCTGAGTCCAATTCATTCGAAATGATTGATGAGTATTACTAGCTGTGCTTTACAAATCAATAGCTGCGGTTGAATACATAGATATTACTCACTCAGAATGTGTTCTTTTGGAGTGAGTAGCGCTGATGCCGCGCGGCACTTACTTTTCTTGAACGGCCAAGAAAAGTAAGCAATAGAAGGCCGCCCTAGTATCT
>CAUPHX010000347.1:0-3219 GCA_963511125.1 uncultured Deefgea sp.
GTCATATACATCTAAGCTGGGTTTTGTATTTTGCTGCCGCACTGGCCAGCGCTTTGGCGGTCACTACCGCAGGCATGATCGGCTTTGTGGGTTTGATTGTGCCGCACGCACTGCGCTTGCTCATCGGCCAAGATTTGCGACTTTTATTGCCCGCTGCCACCATTGCGGGCGGCATCGTGTTGCTGGTGGCCGATATTTTAGCGCGCACCTTGATTGCGCCGCAGCAACTGCCGGTGGGCGTGGTGATGGCCTTGCTCGGCGTGCCAGTATTTTTGTTTTTGCTCAGTAAAAGGGCACGGCGATGAGTCTGCTACAAACCGAAAATTTGAGCCTGAAACAAGGCGAGCGCATACTGATTGCGGGTCTGAATTTGACGATCGGCGCGGGTGAAGCTTGGATTGTTTTGGGTGAAAATGGCTGCGGCAAAAGTACGCTGTTATCCGCTTTGGCGGGCTGGTTTAAGCCGTGCGGCGGTGCCGTCTTGCTTGGCGGCCAAGCGATCACGCAGGTCGCCCCAGCGCAGCGCGCCAAAGCGATGGCGTGGCAAACACAACAAGACGAATGCCCGTTTCCGTTGACTGCACTCGAAAAAACGCTGACTGGTCGCCACCCGCATCTGAGCCGTTGGGAGTGGGAAAGTGATGCTGATTTGGTGCTGGCGCAGCTGCAATTGGCGCGGCTGGATTTGGCCGATTTCGGCACGCGCGATTTGGCGAGCTTATCGGGAGGCGAGCGCCGCCGCGTGTCGCTCGCCACCGCGCTCACGCAGCAAGCACCGCTGCTGTTGCTCGACGAACCTCTATCGCAACTCGACTTGCGTCATCAGCAACAAGCACTCGGCGTACTGCGCGAAGAATTACAACAAGGGCGCAGCATCGTCATGGTCAGTCACGACCCCAACCACGCGACTCAGTTTGCGACTCATGCTTTGTTGTTATTTGGTAATGGAGAATGGCAGGCAGGGGTATTGGCTGATGTACTCAACACAGAAATGCTCAGCAAGCTATACCACCATCCTGTATTTGAAATGCAGCAGGATGGGAAAAGCTGGTTTGTGCCGATGGGCTAGTAATGCGATGTGTGACGTGGTGAATTTGAAATCTTGAGAGAGAAATTATGCGTGCTGAATGGGTCTCATTGGGACCTAAAAAAATTTCAGGAATGACTTTATGGATAGCGAGGGCGTTGTTCTTTTTGTTTTGTTTTGGCTTGGTTAAATTGATTGACTTCAATGAAGATTGGTTTCTTTCTACGTTGATCGTTTTGCTACTCTTGCTGTTTTTCTATGCACTTGGCGTTGAGCAAAAAATCTTGTTTAATCGGATGACTGGAACAGTTGCTACATCGACGACGTGGCTTGCTTGGTGCATTAAAAAACGTAACGAAGTACCTTTAGAAGAATTTTCGTATATTTATCTCCGTTTATCTGGTCAAAACTCAACAATGTATCAAATCACGCTGTTTAGCATTAAGCATCCAGAAATTGCTCTTGGAACTTATGTTGCTGAGGAACAGGCTTTAGTTGAGGCTGAAAGACTGTCTCAACTGCTTGGTTTGCCAAACAGAGGGATAGTTACCTTTAGCGGTGGATTTTCCATACCTGATTAGTAAAGCCGTTTGTGCAAATCTTGATTATCAAACTAGATGTTAGGTGGAGCAGAGCGAAAGCAATTATTGATGAATGCCTAAGTAGGCAAGCAAAAGTTTTCTTGCATCGTTGTCTCACCTTGTCGTACGAAATGTACTGCCTGCAGCTTCGACGCCTTGCCATAAAACTTTTGCACTATTACTTAGATGGAAATACCCATCAATTTCTTCTTGTATATTTCCTAAAAGATTTTTATGCCTACTTTAATGATTCAGGGCTGTACGTCGGACGCGGGTAAATCGACGTTGACCGCCGCTTTGTGCCGCTTATTGTATCGGCGCGGTATTTCGGTTGCGCCGTTTAAGCCGCAAAACATGGCGCTTAACTCCGCAGTGACGCAAGACGGCGGCGAAATTGGCCGCGCGCAAGCGGTACAGGCGTTCGCGTGTGGCCTCGCGCCGCACACGGATATGAATCCGGTGCTACTTAAGCCGTCGAGCGATTGCCGTGCGCAAGTGATTATTCAAGGAAAATCGATTGGCAATTTGGATGCGGTTGATTATCACCAGTATAAAAAAACCGCCAAGGCCGCCGTGTTTGAATCGTGGCAACGCTTGGCGAGCCAATATGATTGGGTGTTGGTCGAAGGGGCGGGCAGCCCAGCTGAAGTGAATTTGCGCGCGGGCGATATTGCCAATATGGGTTTTGCCGAAGAAGCCGATTGCCCCGTGTGGCTGGTGGCTGATATTGATCGCGGCGGCGTGTTTGCGCACTTTGTTGGTACATTAGCGTGTTTGAGCGAGTCCGAGCAAGCGCGAATTAAGGGTTTTATCATCAACCGTTTTCGCGGCGATATTGCGCTACTGCAGCCGGGCTGCGATTGGCTAGAGGCGAAAACGGGTAAGCCGGTGCTCGCTGTCGTGCCGTATTTGCATGGCCTCGATATTGCCGCCGAAGACGCCGTGCCGCGCACCGCCAGTGGCAAGGAGGGCGATTTCACGATTGTCATCGCCACGTTACCGCATATTTCCAATCACACCGATTTTGACCCGCTGCGGCGAATCGCTGGCGTGAATTGCCTATTTGCTAACCCCAATCAGCCACTGCCCAAGTGTGACTTACTGATTTTGCCCGGCAGTAAAAATACGCAAGGCGATCTGGCATGGTTGCGTGAGCAGGGCTGGGATGTGCAAATTGCGCAGCATTTACGTTACGGCGGCAAATTGCTCGGTGTGTGTGGCGGCTATCAAATGCTCGGCGAGGAAAATATTGATAGAGAGGGTATTGAGTCGCTGTCATTATCCAGTAATGGTCTAGGTTATATACCCATGGTTACTAGATTGGAGCCAGAAAAGCAGTTGCGCAATGTAGTGGGGCAATTTATCGCTGGCGGCGCGCCCGTGGCGGGTTATGAAATCCATTTGGGGCAAAGCGAAATTCACTCTGACGAATTTGCGCCGCTATTCCAGCTGACCGATGGGCGCTGCGATGGCGTGGTGTCGCCAGACGGGCAAATTATCGGCACTTATCTGCATGGCTTATTTGATCAGCCCGAAGCTTTGGCGCAGTTAATGCAATGGGCGGGCTGGCATGGCGCAGGGGCGAGCTTGCCCGACGCCGATGAAATATTA
>CAUPHX010000348.1:0-3200 GCA_963511125.1 uncultured Deefgea sp.
ACACATCAGGCAAAATAACTTTCACATCAGATATCGTGGTATCAATTATTTTCATGTTAAACGCCTCATTCTTTGAGCATATTTAATAGATACTTCCCATAAGCATTTTTTCGCAATGGCTGAGCCAAAAATTCTAGTTGTGAGGCATCAATCCAGCCTTGACGGTAGACTATTTCCTCTGGGCAACACACTTTCAAAACTTGGCTCGCTTCGATGGTTTGAATGAATTGGCTGGCTTCCAGCATTGATTCATGAGTTCCGGTATCGAGCCAAGCATAGCCACGGCCCATTGTTTGAACATCCAATTTGCTTTGTGCTAAATACACGGCATTCACATCGGTGATTTCTAATTCTCCACGTAGGGATGGCTTAATATTCTTCGCAATTTCTATCACACTATTGTCATAGAAATACAGTCCAGTTACCGCAAAATTAGACTTTGGTTTGGCTGGTTTTTCTTCGATTGAAAGAGCTGTGCCGTTTTTGTCAAAATCCACTACGCCGTAGCGCTCTGGGTCGTTGACATGGTATGCAAATACAGTTGCGCCATTTTTTTTAGTTGAGGCTGTTTGTAATAAACCCGCAAAATCATGCCCATAAAAGATATTGTCGCCCAATACTAGTGCTACATCGTCTTGCCCGATGAATTCTTCGCCGATGATAAATGCTTGTGCCAAACCATCGGGGCTAGGCTGAACTGCGTATTGTAGCTTGATACCCCATTGGCTACCGTCGCCGAGCAATTGCTCAAAACGTGGCGTGTCTTGTGGCGTAGAGATAATCAAGATGTCACGAATGCCCGCCAGCAGTAAAGTGCTGAGCGGATAATAGATCATCGGTTTATCGTAGATAGGGAGTAATTGCTTAGAGACGGCGATAGTCGCTGGATACAGTCGTGTACCCGTGCCACCTGCTAAAATAATACCTTTACGATTGGCCATGCTCGGCTCCTAAACTTGTTTCAATAATGTCATGACGTTGTGCACTCCAGCTTGCCACTCCGGCAAAACCAGACCAAACGTAGTTTGTAATTTTTGCGTATTAAGTTGTGAATTCGCTGGTCGAGGAGCAGGTACAGGATAATCGCTCGCCGGAATCGCCTTAATGTTTTTGCTATTAATTTTTAGCGTATAGCCTTGCTGCACAGCAATATCATTGACTAGCGCGGCATATCCATGCCAACTTGTTTCGCCACTTGCGACCAAGTTATAAGTACCAAATGCAAACTGCGCTTGATCTGGTGTACGTAAAAATTGGGCAATAATCTGTGCAGTCACATCGGCAATGAGGCTCGCCGAAGTTGGAGCGCCAATTTGATCGGCGACTACACTCAGCGAGTCCCGTTGCTGCATTAAACGCAGCATGGTCTTGAGAAAATTACCGCCATGCGCGCCAAACACCCAGCTCGTGCGAAAAATCAAATGTCGTGGATTGGCTGCGGCAACAGCCAACTCCCCCGCTAATTTGGTCTTGCCATAGATCGATTGCGGATTGGTCGCATCACTTTCTGAATACGCACCGTCTTTCGTGCCATCAAACACATAGTCAGTCGAGTAATGTACCAACAAGGCGCCGAGTTTGGCGGCTTCTTCAGCGAAGACTTGCGGTGCAGTGCTATTCAGTAATTTGGCTAGTTCAACTTCAGATTCCGCCTTATCAACAGCCGTATACGCAGCAGGATTGACAATAATGTCGGGGCGGATGCGTTGTACTAATTCACGAATCATAACTGGATTAGATAAGTCACAATCGTCGCGACCTATGGCAATCAACTCGCCAAGTACGGCGAGGCTGCGCTGCAATTCAAAACCGACTTGACCATTTTTACCTGTGACTAGTATCTTAGGTATTGCATTCAAAGCCATGCTTAAGATCCGTACTGGGTTGATACCCACTCGCGATACGCACCGCTAGTGACGTTACTCACCCAATTTTGATTCATCAAATACCATTCCACTGTCTTGCGAATGCCGGACTCGAACGTCTCTGCAGGTTTCCAGCCAAGTTCAAGCTCTAACTTGCGGGCGTCAATAGCATAACGCCGATCATGACCGAGGCGATCCGTTACATAGATGATTTGCTCAACATAAGCTTTGCCATCGGATTTAGGCTGCAATTCGTCCAATAAACTGCAAATCGTTTTGACAACATCGAGGTTGGCTTTTTCATTCCACCCACCTACGTTGTAGGTCTCACCAACTTTGCCAGCTTCGAGTACGCGACGAATCGCCGAGCAATGATCTTTCACATACAACCAATCACGAATTTGTTGTCCATCACCATAAATCGGCAACGCTTTGCCAGCCAGTGCATTCAAAATCACCAGAGGAATCAGCTTTTCAGGGAAATGATACGGGCCATAATTGTTCGAGCAATTGGTCGTTAAAACTGGCAAACCATAGGTGTGGTGCCAAGCGCGAACTAAGTGATCCGACGCCGCTTTCGATGCCGAATACGGGCTATTGGGTTCAAAAGCTTTGGTTTCCGTAAACGCAGGATCATCCGCCGCCAACGTGCCATACACTTCATCGGTCGATACGTGTAAGAAACGAAATGCCGTTTTTTCTTCCGCCGCTAATTCATTCCAATAACCGCGTACCGATTCCAGCAAATTAAACGTACCAACCACATTGGTCTGAATAAACTCTCCTGGACCAGTTATTGAGCGATCTACATGTGATTCAGCAGCAAAATTAATAATTGCTCGCGGTTTGTGCTCGACCAGCAATTGCGCAATGATGTCTCGATCGCCAATGTCGGCACGAACAAACACATGCTGGGTATTGCCCTCTAAGCCTTTAAGCGTATCAAGGTTACCCGCATACGTCAGTTTATCTACATTAATGACTCTCTCGTCTAAATCTGCCAGCCAATCCAGAACAAAATTGCCACCAATAAAACCTGCACCACCCGTAACGAGAATAGTCATTTACCTTATTTCCAATATTTACTTTAGCGCTCTGCGAATTGTCCAATGTCTAACTCAGTACACTAGCTATGAACGTTGCTTTCAAATCATTTCACTTTGTTAACAAGTCTGCGTTTCAGACGCATATTCTTACTTGGAACGCCAAGCGGAGCTAATTTTTCCAATTAATGCATTTGATTGACTATTTTCGCGTGATTTTGCTATGGCCTCACTAATAAATGCCAATAACACACTAGAAAACAAGGCTGCAAAAGCCGATAGCAAGACAATC
>CAUPHX010000349.1:0-3199 GCA_963511125.1 uncultured Deefgea sp.
AATTCAATTACTTTAATAATGATTTTCTTTAGATTGTTAGGGCAGTAAATATTATGTCCTTGAAGGAATGATGCTAGTGATCCTTCAATAATCATGTATTTTCCATCAATTGTCGAGCGAACGACAATTGATGGATTTGTGGGTATATTTGTGTTTTTAACTTTTTTATAATTATTCAATTTTACTGCCTGAATTTCTCCTGTTTCAGCTCTGATGAGCTGCACTGCATCACCAATTGGTGGGTGAGTTAAGGGGAATTTTGCTTTGACGCTGTCCATCTTTGTATCCTTATCCTTATTGCTATACACTACATTCACTATCTATGAGTATTACAGAGATAGTGAATGTATCCAGCCAAGACTGCAGGTGCTGCAATATTTGCAGTAATGCATTAAACTGCATATTCTGGTGTAGCAAGGTACTTATTCAGTTCGGTTAAATTAACCAATATTCGCCCATTTACCTTGTAAATTATCTTCTCGATCTGGCGACGTTTAACTGGATCTGGTTCGTATTTTACTTGGAAACGCATATTGCGGAGCGTTGATTCTTTCATCCATGGATGATGTTTTTTAATATCCGTCAATAGGATTATTATGTCTTGTTTGTCCTGTTCTTGATGATTCATTATTAGCTCCGTTTAATTACTTTCTGTTAATGACAATTCGTATTATTCGCGATAGTAATTAAATTGGCTACAAAAAAATCGGCAGCTAAAGTGCTGAAATTGAGTGTTTAGTGCATTTAAAAGCGCGTCCTTAAGTGCACGAAATACGTGTTTTTATCGAAGTGTGCAAATAAGGTGGCGTGTTATTTGCACCTTCGTTTTGTTCGTCATCCGATAAAAGTCGGTTTTTGCCGATTGAGCGGTAGGAAATTGGTGTGTTAATGAAATGTCAAGCCCCTAAGGGTTATAAATACGGGTTTTTTAAAAATAATTATGTTTTTGCCATTCCTTCATCGCCTTAATCGGGGCTTTTGGAGTTAGGAGTTGGTACTAATCGTCGATTCGTACTGTGTCCCATGTGCAGTTAGGGTTGGTTAGCCAGTTAAAAGCGCGATGCCATTCCTTAGCATTGAATTCAATAATCCCCCTGACGCAGTGATCATTTAGGATGTGGTTTAGTAGCAATTTTTTATGTTGCTGCCGAAATCGTTTGGCCGCCACATTGATCTCTTTGAATGGCCTTGCCTTTGCTTGGGCGATGAAGTCGGTGGGGTTTTTGATGGCGTTTTTGAATATCGCCTTCATTTTCTTAAAGTCACCAATTTCGTCAATTTCAGGGCATTCCTTGATGAGGCCAAGCGCCCATAGCAAGGGAACCGTACCTTCTAGCCGCCATGCGTATTCACCTGATTGCCACGGTGTTGGGTCAGGCGTGTGGAATAAGAAGTAGTTTTCTGCGGGGGTTAGGTGGTTAACTATTTGGTGTTCGGTCACCCAATTTGATGGGCTGATTACATTCTTATCTTGAGTGTGCTCGTATGCTGCGTACATGGCCAATATGCGTTCTGCAATAGATTGAGCTGTACGTGGCTTTGCTTTTGGAAATGAGATTAGGAGTTTCATGGTCTGTGCCTTGTGAAATAGAGTGAATTGAGTAGAGCCGTTGCTCCTCTACAAATTACTATTTTCAGTTTTTTGAATTTGGGCGGAATTTATCCAGCACGTAATTAAATGCAGCGTGATTTGACTCGATTACGGTTCTATTGGGCGCAATAAGGCTGTTTGAGGGCTGTTGTGTAGTTGGGTGGTACTTCAGGCTAGCGTGGCGATAAGTTGCTGGGTATGCCCCTGCGAGGCGTGAAACAGGTTTGGGCTTTTTATTGATTGTTAGCGTACGAGCGCATTCGACTGTAGTTTTGATATTTTGTCTGGTAGGCGCTGTATATTTGCCGTGTTATTTGTGGTGAATTTGAATTGTATTTTTACTGTGTTAGTTATTGATTGTCGCTGCGCGTCAAGTGCTTGCCCTTATGAGGTAAAATCGCCGCTTCGATGTGGGAGCAAGTGCAATGCCGTATTTAGACTGGGTGAATAAAGCGAACGCCAAAACGGGCGCGGAGAATGTGCCGTACCATCTGCTTGAGCATGTCTCGCAGCATGGCGAAGCGTCGGAAAACATGCTGATTCAGGGCGACAATCTGCAAGCCTTGAAAGCATTACGCCCATTCTATGCGGGGCAAGTAAAATGTATTTTCATCGACCCACCGTATAACACCCAAAGCGCCTTTGAACACTATGACGACAAGCTGGAGCACAGCTTGTGGTTGTCTACGATGTACCCACGGCTTGAGCTACTGCGTGATTTGCTAGCCGATGATGGCAGCATTTGGATTACGATCGATGACAATGAATCGCACTACTTGAAAGTACTGTGTGATGAGGTTTTTGGACGAAGTGCATTTATTGGGAATATGGTTTGGCAAAAAAGATATTCGCGTGAAAATCGTGAAGCTATCGGTGATGTACATGATCACATTTTGGTATATGCAAAATCACCGGACGCATTTAAAAAACGAAGGAATCTCATTCCTTTGGATGAAAAGCAGGCCAAGATTTATAAAAACCCAAGCAATTCTAAAGAAACGGATCCGGCTAAGCGCTGGCGTGGTTTGCCTATGACAGCCCAAGGTTATCGTCCCAATCAAATGTACCCAATAACATCGCCGAACGGAACTGTTCATACCCCATCAGCAGGACGGTGCTGGTCAACAATTGAAAGCGAATTCAATAAACTGAAAGCCGCAGGGCGAATTTATTGGGGTAAAGATGGCAATGCACAGCCGACAATTATCCGATTTTTATCAGAAGTTGCTGGCCTTGTCCCGTGGACATGGTGGAATCATGAAGAAGTTGGTCATACCGATGAAGCAAAAAAAGAATCAATGGCGTTGTTTGGTGGCGATTTTAGTTTTGGCACGCCAAAGCCGGAAAGATTGCTTCACCGAATTTTACACATCGCCTCCAATCCCAATGACATTGTTTTAGATTCTTTCCTCGGCTCAGGTACCACCGCAGCTGTTGCTCACAAAATGAATCGCCGTTACATCGGTATCGAAATGGGCGAACACGCGGTTACGCATTGCGTGCCACGTTTGGAAAAAGTCATTGCAGGCGAGCAAGGCGGTATTTCGGAAACGATGAATTGGCAAGGTGCTGGCGGCTTCAATTTTTATCGTTTGGGGGAAGCTGTGT
>CAUPHX010000350.1:0-3187 GCA_963511125.1 uncultured Deefgea sp.
CGCAAGAAATGGCGACTAGTTTTATTATGGCGGCGGACCTAATCTGCCCAGCAACGGTAGATGGCGAGGAACCAAGCGGCGAAACCGCCCCTTATAAGTGGCTCAAACACATCGCTCAACGATTTGTAACCACTCGCCAAACTTCTGGTTTATTAGAAAGCGCAGCCACCATGCGCCCAACGTGGAAAGCCTACATTCAACAAATCGGTCAAGAAATTAATGAATTAAACAATACCGGCGTGCAACTGATGTTGAAGTTTGAATTCATCGAAGCGATCGACATTTTATTACCCAGCGCTCAAAGCACCTGCAACAATCGTCTAATGCTTTCTGCCAGCCATGCCATTGTCAAATACATTAAAGCAACTGATTCACTTGAAATAAAAGAGCGAAATGCCTTAATTCATATTGCCAGTGGCTTTATTGACCGCTTAAGTGGCTTGATCGATGCAGGCACCCATCACAGCCTTTCCCAAGATTTGCAGCAATTTCTGCACTGATAAGCATGATGGCTTCAAACCCCAGTTGGATAAATCGCAATATCAAGCAATGTTGGCTTTAAAACATGGACACAGTCTTGAGGACTGATTCCCACCAAAAAGCCTCGACGTCCACCATTGATGTAAATCTTGTCCAAATCCACGATAGACGCTTGCATAAAGACAGGCATCGCCTTCTTTGTACCAAACGGTGAGGTGCCACCCACCACAAAGCCACTGTGTTTGTTCGCAATGTCTGGAACGCAAGGCACAATACTTTTGCACCCAATCAAGCGGGCGAGATTTTTGGTCGATACCTCACAATGCCCATGCATCAAGACAATCATCGGCTGCTTTTTTTCGTTCTCCATAATCAGTGTTTTGATCACCTGTGCTTCAGGCACGCCCAATTCCCTTGCCGAAACAGCAGTGCCGCCACGCTCTTCGTAATCGTATAAATGCTCGGTGTAAGCCACTTTATGGGCACGCAACACGCGTATCGCGGTCGAGACTGGAAACTTTTCACTCACAACTCACCCTCTTTGATCATTTACGGAACAATACCCGACTCAACAGTTCAACAATGATTGCTTATTCACGTCATACCAAACGCTTGCTTAGTCACCTGGAACGCTAGTTTGGCTAGCTGAATTAGGTCTAGCTACTGCAGCTGCACAGCAACTTAATTTAGCGAATTATCTAGTGGGCAAGTAAACCCCGCAAGATCAGACACCACAGACGATGGTCTATTCTGGGCATCAATTTGGTATCAGCACAGGTCCATTAAGTGATGGTCGGGCCTTATTGATTACAGAGCAAGAAGACTCACAGCAAATGAAATGGGAATGTCTACATAGTTGCTTAAGCAATCCATACATCGAGCAAGCTGAATATGAATCTTACGCACAACGCCCCCTAGTTGGGCTAGTTCGCTTTCTGTCAGCTGTTCCTCATAAAACTAAAAATATTTATTCCGCAAAATACTGATCTAAAGCTACAAACAGCGTAACGATGGGGGACTTATTCTGCGATAATCGGCGACTTCATAACACTGTAACAAATATGACACATGCTTGAAATTTTTAGCGGTTTAGACAATGTTGCAGCCATAATCCTAGGATTGTCAATTCTCTTTGTTTTGGCTTACGAATTTATCAATGGATTTCACGACACCGCCAACGCGGTTGCGACCGTGATCTACACCAAAGCGATGCCCGCTAATTTAGCCGTCGTTGCATCAGGAATTTTTAATTTCCTTGGGGTAATTTTAGGTGGTTTAGGCGTTGCCTACGCCATCATTCATTTACTACCTGTTGAATTATTACTCAATGTGAATAGCAGCCATGGCCTCATTATGGTGTTCTCATTACTCACTGCCGCGATTGTCTGGAATCTAGGGACTTGGTATCTAGGAATCCCAGCGTCCAGCTCCCATACCTTAATTGGTTCCATTTTGGGCGTCGGCATCATGTATGCGATTCTGAATGGCAATCACTGGTTGCATGGCATCAATACTAAAAAAGCCATTGATATCTTTTTGTCATTACTAATCTCTCCTGCCTTGGGTATGTTACTTGCAGGTACGCTCTTTATTGTGCTCAAACGCTACTTCAAGCAGTCGCACATGCATCTGACCCCCGAAGAGCGCAAAGACATTGACGGTAAAAAACATCCTCCATTTTGGACTCGCGTCACCTTAATTGTCTCGGCGATGGGGCTTAGTTTTGCGCATGGGTCTAACGATGGGCAAAAAGGGATTGGATTGGTGATGTTGGTGCTGGTTGGCCTAGCGCCGGGCAATTTTGTCCTCGATCGAACTAGCAGTATTTACGACATCGAACGCACTCGTGATGCGGCCATTCACATCAAAGATTTTTATGTGGCAAATGCAGATAAAATCAACCCTAGCATTCCACTTGGTGTGGCCAATCAAGAATTAGCCGAGCAATTTGAGTGTAAATCAGACATCACTCTAGCTGCCATCGACAAGCTCGATGCCATGATAGGCAATATCAGTAGCTACAATGAGCTCAGCACCGCGCAACGAATCAACGCGCGCCGTATTCTGCTTTGCGTTGATGACACCAGCAAAAAAATTGCGAAATTACCCAACTGGACTTCACACGAAAAGCATAGTCTGAATCAGTTCCGCAAAGATCTCACCGCAACAACCGAATATGCTCCTCAGTGGGTCATTATCGCGGTGGCGCTCGCACTTGGCTTAGGAACTATGGTTGGCTGGCGCCGGATTGTGCATACGGTTGGAGAAAAAATCGGCAACAAAGGCATGACCTATGCACAAGGTAACGCGGCGCAAATCACAGCCGCGGCAGCGATTGGAATTGCCAGCTGGACTGGGATGCCTGTTTCTACCACGCACATTCTGTCGTCTGCTGTAGCTGGAACGATGGTGGCGAATAAAAGCGGTCTACAAGCCAGTACGATTAAAAACATTGTCATTGCGTGGGTACTCACCCTGCCCGTTACTATTGCAATGTCTGGCGGATTATTTTGGATCGCGAGCAAAATCTTTGTTTAAGTAACTTTGATCAAAACGAACAAAAAAAATGCCCCAACGCAGTTTGGGGCATTTTTTATGCTTTATAAAATCAGACAATCTACTTAATTGTATTCTTCCATACTCGGGCAAGAACAAATCAAATTACGATCACCATATACATCATCAATCCGATTAACCGATGGCCAGA
>CAUPHX010000351.1:0-3168 GCA_963511125.1 uncultured Deefgea sp.
ATGCGTGGGTAACGGCCTTTCGCCTACCTAATTTATTGCGACGTATCTTCGCAGAAGGCGCATTTTCACAAGCTTTCGTCCCGATACTTGCTGATAAAAAAACCATCGAAGGTCATGACGCAGCCAAAGCGTTTACTGCCCACGTGGCGGGCTTACTCACGCTCATTTTGGCAATAGTGACGTTAGTCGGAATTTTGGCTGCGCCATGGATTATCTGGAGTACCGCGCACGGTTTCACAAAAAACCAAAGTCAATTTGAACTCACCACCGATCTACTGCGGATTACGTTTCCGTATATTTTGCTAATTTCGCTATCGTCCTTAGCGGGCGCGGTACTCAATACTTGGAACAAATTCTCAGTTCCAGCCTTCACCCCGACCCTGCTGAACATCTCTTTTATTGTTTTTGCGTTATTCCTTGCGCCCTACTTTGACCCCCCAATTATGGCCATGGCGTGGGCTTTACTCGTAGGTGGTGTGGCACAACTGGCTTACCAACTGCCACACCTAAGAAAAATCGGCATGTTGGTTCGCCCACGATTGGATTTCAAAGATCCCGGCGTTTGGCGCGTTTTGAAACAAATGGGGCCCGCGATTTTAGGGGTTTCAGTGAGCCAAATTTCCCAAATTATCAATCAAAGTTTGGCTTCGCTCTTAGTCGTTGGTTCGATGTCATGGATTTACTACGCCGATCGTTTGATGGAATTGCCCACCGGTTTATTAGGTGTTGCTTTAGGTACGATTTTACTTCCCTCGCTATCAAAATCTTTAGCCAATAATGACACTGATGAATACTCAAAGCTGTTGGATTGGGGTTTGCGCTTGGCGCTATTGCTGGCTCTTCCTTCCGCAGTGGCCTTAGCCGTCATTGCAGAGCCGCTGACCATTTCCTTGTTTCAGTACGGCAAATTTACCGCGCATGATGCACACATGACGCAAATGGCGCTGATGGCCTACGCGGTCGGTATTCCTGGACTCATTCTGATTAAACCACTGGCGCCCGCTTTTTACGCCCGAAAAAACATCAAAACACCGGTCAAAATTGCAGTGTTTTCTTTATTGGTGACGCAAGGTTTGAATTTAATCTTGGTACCCTTTTTGCAACATACCGGTCTTGCTTTATCAATTAGCTTGGCCGCGATTGCCAATGCAGGATTGCTGTATTACCACTTACGAAAACAAGATCTATTCATACCGCAACCAGGCTGGTTCAGCTTTTCATTTAAATTGATCGTAGCGGTGTTCCTGATGGCGCTGGCTTTATATGGCGTAATGCAGGTGATGCCAGCATGGGATCAAGGAAAGATGCCAATCCGATTACTGCGCTTATCCGTCCTCGTGACCGCAGGGATGGTGGTTTATTTTGCGACCTTGGGTCTACTTGGTTTTAGACCTCGCCAATTTTCACGGCGCAGTGTTTAAAATTGAAGCAAATAAGCAACGCCGAAAAGTAAGAATACGTACAGCAAGTCAAGAACATACAAACTAAGCAAGAAGTCATTTTCTTCGCCTATACTTGCTCGACCAAGCAATCTAGGCGAAGAACATGCAATATTCTGCTCCCACTAAAGTCCCGTTTTATATCCATATTGCATATTTATTTATCGCACTCTTGCTAGGCTTTGCGTTGATTAGTGGCTGGAATCAATATCAAGCCACTAGTACTATCCTCAAGCAATCGGCGGACCAGCAATTTAGTTTAGCGGCAAAATCCGCCACCGAAGAAATAGAAGCGATCTATCAAAGCGGCGCCCGTAGTACTGAATTGATGGCGCAACAACGCTTGATGAATGCCACAACGCTCTCTGAGCGACTCGAAAGCCTCCAATACCTCACCACCTCGTTAAAATACAATCCCGCCGTGATCGCACAATTTATCGGCTATGAAACGGGTGATTTTTTTCTTGTTCGCATCTATCTAGGTCACCCTGCGGTTCAAAAGCGCTTTAATCCGCCCACAGGCACCGCGTGGATTATCCAAAGTGTCACTCATGTCGATGGGCAGCCGTACGGCGAATATCTGTTTTACGACCAAGCACTCCAGCAAATCGAACGACGCTTTGATCCTGAATACAAATTCGATCCGCGTAGCCGCGACTGGTACAAAGCAAAACTCAACTTTCATCAATTATTGGTCACCGCGCCGTACTTCTTCGCCTCCAGCGGATTACCTGGCATCACCTTCGCTCAGCAAACAGCCAACGAGCTCGCCGTGGTTGGTAGCGACATACGCCTAGAACGAATCAATGAATTTTTACTGCGCCACAAAATAACGCCGGACACTCGACTCGCTTTGCTCGATCAAGACGAACGCGTACTGGCCAGCCATAAAGGCACCCCCGAACTCATTACCGAGCCAGATGGAAAAACCTACCTGCCCAAACTAATGTCCTACGATGCGCCCGTGCTCAAAGCCTTTTTAGGGATGGCACAAGGAAAAGCCGAAAACGCGAGTACGTTTGCCGTAGAGAGCGGCGAGCAATGGGAGGGTTTGGCACTGAACATTAAGCTCCCCAATATGCAGCCACTGCAGCTAGTGATGGCGACCCCGCATCGCGAATTAATGGCCGCCGCAATTCAAGAACGAAATCGCAGCATGTTGGTTTCGGCCTTCATCATTGTCTTAGGATTGCTGATCGCGGTTTGGCTGGCGCACAAAGCATCAAAACCCATTAACGCACTCACCGAAGAAATCCAAAAAATTGAACAGTTTCAATTTGACGATCCAGTTCAAGTCAATTCACACATCAAAGAAATTGCTCGTTTAGCCAATAGCTTAGGCGGAATGAAAAATACGATTCACCGATTTATGGAGCTATCCCAAGCGCTGGCGGCAGAAACGAACTTTGGCCGCTTATTAGCCAAAATCTTAGATGAACTGGGTGAGGTCACCCAAGCCGAAGGCGGGGTCATTTACATTACCCATGCCGATGGCCGCCACATCGAAGTGGCGCAATTTTTCTGGCAAAGTAAAGCGCAAGCCGCCACAGAACATGCAAGACCCATTGCTCTCAATGGCAGTCACCTCGCCGCCATCGCCTTGCAAAATGACGAAGTACTACGGACCGTTACGCCTGATGATTTTCACGCTACCTATCCAATGCTACCCATTATTAGCAAAGACTTAACGCAACTCACACTGCCATTACGCAATCGCGACGGCACACTG
>CAUPHX010000352.1:0-3142 GCA_963511125.1 uncultured Deefgea sp.
CCGCCAACGCTGCTCGATTATCTACCCAAAGACGGCCTGATGATTTTGGACGAAAGCCATGTGATGATCGGCCAAATCGGCGCGATGTATAAAGGCGACCGTTCGCGCAAAGAAAACCTGGTCGATTACGGTTTCCGTATGCCTTCTGCGCTGGATAATCGCCCGCTGAAATTCGAAGAATTCGAGCGTTTGATGCCGCAAACGATTTTCGTCTCCGCCACGCCAGCCGCCTACGAAGCCGAGCATCAAGGCCAAGTTGTTGAGCAACTGGTGCGCCCAACGGGCTTGGTTGATCCGCTGATTGAAGTGCGACCCGTCGGCACGCAAGTCGATGATTTACTCTCCGAAATCAATCTACGCACCGCGATTGGCGAGCGCGTCTTGGTGACGACGCTGACCAAGAAAATGTCGGAACAACTCACCGAATATCTGGCCGAACATGGCGTGAAAGTGCGCTATTTGCACTCGGACATCGATACCGTCGAACGCGTCGAAATTCTGCGCGATCTGCGGCTTGGCGTGTTTGATGTACTGATCGGCATTAACTTATTGCGTGAAGGTTTGGATATTCCCGAAGTCTCTTTGGTGGCCATTTTGGACGCCGACAAAGAAGGCTTTTTGCGCTCTGAGCGCAGCTTGATTCAAACCATCGGCCGCGCTGCGCGTAATCTGAATGGTAAAGCGATTTTGTATGGCGATCGCATCACCAATTCGATGGAAAAAGCGATTGGCGAAACGCAGCGCCGCCGCGAAAAACAAATCGCCCATAATCTCGAACACGGCATCACACCACGCGGCGTGGTGAAACGAATCAAGGATATTATCGACGGCGTTTACAATGCCGAAGAAGCCGTTGCGGCAAGGCTGGAGGAGAAAAAACACCGCATCGTCGCCGAAATGGATCCGAAGCAATTAGCCAAAGAACTCAAGCGCCTCGAAAAAGAAATGATGAACGCCGCACAAAATCTCGAATTTGAAAAAGCCGCACAACTGCGCGACGAACTCAAAACCCTGCGAGAACGCGCTTTTGGCCATGAGTGATGGGTATATCCATATAGAGCAATACTAACAATGCATAGAAATAAATACCCAAAGGATTGATTCACGTTGCCGATTAAAACGATTAGCCATTTAACATTTATCGTCAAAGACCTTGAGCGAATGGCGATGTTCTTATGCGCAGGACTTGGCGCACGCGAGGTGTACGATAGTGGCGCACAAACCTTTTCGCTATCACCAGAAAAATTCTTTCTGCTTGGAGATACTTGGATAGCCGCCATGCAAGGTGAACCGCCTGCCGAGCGTAGCTATCAGCACGTTGCCTTTGCGGTGCATGAGGCTGATTTGCTCAAGATAGAGCAACGGCTCAGCGCGCTGGGCGTGGAGATCAAACCTCCCCGCTCACGTATCGCGGGTGAAGCGCAATCCTTGTATTTTAATGATTTCGACAATCACTTATTTGAATTACATACCGGAACGCTGGCTACGCGCTTAGCCAGCTACGCGCAAAACCTTGCTGCAGGCCCTGCGCGGCCGCTGCGCTAAGTCGTCCACTCAGCAAGGGTTTGCTGCAATACGGCAGGTCGAAGTGGTTTCGCGAGGAAGGCGTCCATGCCGGCGTCGAAACAGCGCTGACGATCTTCCTCCATCGCGTTGGCAGTGAGCGCGATAATCGGAATTCTGCGCCGCGATTCGTCGCTGTGCTCAGCATGGCGAATTCGGCGTGTCGCCTCTAATCCATCCATTTCGGGCATTTGCATGTCCATCAGCACCAAATCGACCGACTGTTGCGACAGAATATCCAGCGCCAGCTGCCCGTTTTCAGCGCTAAATACGGTATGTCCGTCGCTCTCTAGCAGCCGCGTGGCGACCAAGCGATTGGTTGGATTGTCTTCAGCCAGCAATACCCGCAAAGCGCGCTGCGTAGCTGCCATTGGCGCTTGGGGCTTGAGTACTTTAGCGGCCACGGCTTGCGGCCACATCACGCTAAAACTAAATTTCGTTCCGCCGCTCGCTGGCGCTTGGGCGATTAATTCGCCACCCATGCCATGCACCAAGCGCCGTGCGATGGTTAAGCCCAAACCGGTTCCACCGTGCTCTCGCGTGGACGAGCCATCAGCTTGCACAAAGGCATCAAAAATATGCGCCAAACGATCGGACGGAATACCAATTCCGCTATCTATCACGGCAAAGTTCACTTGATAATATTGCTCGACTGGCTCAACGCGAACCTGCAAAGTCACGTGGCCTTGCTCGGTAAATTTAATCGCATTACCCAATAAATTGACCAACACTTGCCGCAAACGCAGCGCATCGCCCAATAAACACAACTGCGATGCCCCTTGATAATCCATCTTCAGCGTCAGACCTTTGCTGCTGGCTGCGGCATCAAACATCATGCGTGTTTCAGTCAGCAAAGCATCTAAATCAAAAGCGTTTGCGACAATTTCAAGGCGATTGGCTTCAATCTTGGATAGGTCAAGCACGTCATTGACCAGCGCCAGCAGCAAATCAGCCGAGCTACAAATGACACTGACATTTTCTTGTTGGGAGGGCGATAAAGGCGTTTTTTCCAGTAGATGCGCCATGCCGACGATGCCATTCATCGGCGTACGGATTTCATGACTGACGTTGGCAATAAATTCACTTTTGGCGCGATTGGCCAGCTCGGCCTCATTGCGCGCCTTACGCAAATCCTCGACTAATTGGGTTTGATCCAGCTCTAAGACCAAACTTTCGACAATGGTATCGTGATAGATTTTCGCGCTTTTCATGAGCATCATCAGGAAGAACAGCTGCATTCCGCCCAAAATCAGATCAATTTGCTGATGACTAATCAGCGCATTAATCACCACGGGCAAGCTCAGTAAAGCCGCGTACAGCCGAATCGCCGGCAACATCGGCCCCAAAATGGGCAGCGCCCCCACCGCCAAACCAGTGAAAATCAAGGCGGAGAACATCTTGATAGAGTCGGGGCTGGACAGCATAACGTAGGTGCCACCGATCGCCCAAATCACCCCCGTCGTGGTGACACCGACTAAATGGACTTTGCGCCAATATGAAAACGGGTGGCGGTCTGCATTACGGCGATAATATGCAAAAACCGACAAACGATACACCGCCATGCCGCAAGCCAAAATCC
>CAUPHX010000353.1:0-3116 GCA_963511125.1 uncultured Deefgea sp.
ATTGCTGCAAGCGGGTTGCCATTTGCTGATCGACAATGCGTGGTGTGATCGCAATGAGAAGCGTGAATTACTCACTGAGTTGGCGGGTTACTCGGTGGCGCTCATTGGCGTGCAATGTGATATTGAAGTCGCGCAGGCGCGCGAACAAGCGCGCGGTGATCGAGCAATTGGTTTGGTCGCATGGCAAGCGCCCTTAGTTCATCAGGATATGAATTACGATATTGCTATTGATACTTCTAGTATTGAGCCACAGCGCTTGGCCAATAAGCTCTACGCCGACATACGTGCTCAATCTATTTGGCGTGGTGCGATTGAAACTTTAGAGCAGTTGAATCTCAGTAGTTAAAGTAGCCAGCGCTTGAATGATTTTTATCTCTCATTTTATTGAATAGGAAATACCATGTTTGATTATTATCAGCTCACCGTTCCTGTTTATACTCGCGCGCTCAAGCAGCTTTCGCATCTGCTGGATAAAGCCGCTGACTATGCTGCAGCCAAAAAAGTGAGCGACGAAACGATGTTAGCGCTGCGCCTTGCGCCTGATATGTATAGTTTGGGAAAACAAGTTCAGGTGGTGTGTGACTTTAGCAAATTGGCGGTGGCGCGCTTATCGGGTACGCAAGCGCCAAAGCATGAGGACAATGAGAAAAGTTTTGCTGAGCTACAGGCGCGGATTGCGGCGACGCGGCGTTATATTGACTCTTTGCCACAAGGCGCCTTTGTCGATGCCGAGAAAAAAACCATCACATTGCCATTTATGCCCGACCAGCCAATGACCGCCGAGTTTTATTTGCTGTCGTTTGTGCAGCCCAATGTCTACTTCCATCTCACCGCAATCTACGCGATCTTGCGCAGTAATGGCGTTGAGGTGGGCAAGAGTGATTTTCTCGGCGCGATGTAACTGAGTTACGTAGAAGGGAAAAGAGCACGACAAGCGTGCTCTTTTATTTGGTCGTTTGCAGTGGGTGTAGTAAATGTTGGCGTAGCGCCTCTACAGATTCCAAGCGGCAAGCCTGAGCGATTTCTTGCTCACCATCTGCGCTGACTTTATATAAGCCATAACGCACTGATTGCGGCTGGTTGGTGGTGCTCCACACGGGGTGAATGGCGTAGGTCATGATCTTCATCGCTTTAGCGCTTGGACGGGGACATCTCGTTCTTCGATGCGCTTAATAACAATATCGTACGCATTTGGCATTTCTGAACTACCGTATATCCCCTAGATGCTGCAGCGTGTCAGTCGAATGAAAACACCAATGCCAAGGCTCGTACACATAGCCATATTGATTATCCCGTGGGAATGAGAGCGTAAACCCAAACTCGCTAGCATGGCGGCTTAGCCAAGCAAACGCAGTGGTCGTTTCAAATTCTTCAGTCACCACCGGCCCGCCCGGCGTAAAAATATCCACCGCCCTGCCCGTATGATGTTCGCTGCAACCCGGTGGTGCGAGCACTTGCAGAATGTCGTCGATACCAATGCCAGCATCGAGTTTTTTTTGAATTAGCTCAACTTGGCGTGAACTGGCGCGGTAGGCCGAAGCGATTTGCAGCTCAATGCCGTCGGCTAAAGCGGCGGCTTGCATTGCCCACCACGCTTGCGCCGCGGCGGGCGTGAGTTGCCAGATTCGACCATCTGCGGCGATTTCAGCCTCTACCAACTCCGCTGCCTCATCAAACACGCACAAAGCTTTGTACTGCAAGACTTCAGCGGCAATGCCAAGTTGTTGCCAGATGGATTGTAGATGTTCAGGTAATTGCATATTTAATCTCCGCCGCCACATGAGCTGCAACTGATCTCAATTTCAAAAGGACTTGAATCTGTTGAGTCAGCTAATAACGAGGGATTATGGACAAATCCATGGGGAATTTTTAAGTCGGCATCAATTGCAAACAAAAGTGGCCTTACCGCAACTTGTTGAGGACTTAGATTTTCATCTTTACATGCCCCGCGCCAAGTCCGACGCAGCGCTTTAGATTCGTTTTTCTTGACCATCATGTTTGCAGGGGTGTGATGAATAAAGCGTCCAAAGGCTTCTTGGCAAAAATGACTATATGAGCGTGTATGTAAAATAAACTCATGCCAATAATTATCAACAATTCGAGATGGCATGCCTATATTTTTACCCGGTGTATGAAAATGGATGCGGAAGTACTGCCGCATCGCATCTTCGACCTTTAGCCAGTCTTGATCACTCAGCTCTGGATAATACGGACTTAATTTGAGACGAAAACTAGGGTGAAAAACGTATTGGCTTAAAAATAACTGCTGCCGTTTTTTCTTATTCAATCTCGCTTTATATAAGAAGAGAAGAAAGGTCCAGACCATAGCGCTAAATATCAATAGATAAATTAAAGACACTATAAAACCACCATTTTAATTAGAATCCCGGAAACTTAAATGCGCTGCTAATCGGCTTGCCTTTACGAGCGCGCTTGCCAATATACGGTGCCATTTCATTCTCGTTCAGCACCCATTCCACGGCTTTTCCACGGTTCACAACATTAATGGTGAGCGTAATGCCATCGCAAATTGTAATCGCACCGAGATGGTCTTTGTCGTCCAGCGCCATCGTAATCACGCCACGACCGCCGCCTGTGAGTTGCTTGAATTCACTGTACGGGAACAGATGCAATTTACCCGCGCTAGAAAGACAAGCTACAACTGATGTTTCACGTGGAACAAAAGTCGTCACGCGCAACAGCGTTTCGCCCTCTTCGAGCGTCAGGAATGCTTTACCCGCTTTTTGACGGCTAAGCAGATTGTCGAATTGGCAGCTAAAACCATACCCACTCGAATTGGCGATCACCAGCCATTCACCCATTTTGGCCGCCAGCATTTGCGTAATACGTGTTTTGGGCACCAGATCAACCAAGGTCGTTACGGGCACGCCATCACCACGCCCGCCCGGCACAACTGAGGCTTGAATCGAATACACTCGACCATCACTGCCAAATAGCGCGATTTGATCGACAGTGCGGCACTCAATCGCCGCTAATTGGCTATCGCCATCTTTAAAGGTCAGGCTTTGCAAATCAAGTCCATGACCTTGACGCGCACGCAGCCAGCCTTTTTCTGACAGAATAATCGTTACTGGCTCATCGACTACCGCAACTTC
>CAUPHX010000354.1:0-3106 GCA_963511125.1 uncultured Deefgea sp.
AAAAACCAGCCAAACTCGTCAAAGGGTTACTGGGAGAGTCACTTCCAGGGCAATTGCTCGTCGATTATGCGATGCGCTATGGCAACCCTTCCATCGAATCACAAATAGCAAAATTAAAAGCCGCCAACTGCCAAAAGATCATCATCGTACCGATGTATCCTCAATATGCCGCTAGCACCACGGCCAGTGTCCACGATGAAGTATTTCGTGTTTTACAAAAAACACGTTTTCAGCCCGCCATTCGCAGCATCGCCCCCTACTATGACCACCCCAGTTATATTGCAGCGCTGGCGCAACAAGTTCGGAGTCATTGGCAAATCAACGGCCGCGGCGATCATTTATTGATGAGTTTTCACGGCGTACCACGCCACACCCTGAGCAAGGGCGACCCCTACCACTGTCACTCACTCAAAACAGGCCGTTTATTAGCTGAGGCGCTGCAACTGACGCCAGAGCAATATACGGTGGCGTTTCAATCTCGATTTGGTAAAGCCGAATGGCTCAAGCCCTACACCAGCCAAGTCATTGTCGAGTTGGGTAAAAAACAAATCGGGCAACTCGATGTGTTTTGTCCTGGATTTGTAGCTGACTGCCTCGAAACTTTGGAAGAAATCGCCATCGAAGGCAAGCACGATTTTGTCAGCGCTGGTGGCAAAAAATATCAATTTATCCCCTGCCTGAATGATCAACCGCTTTGGATTTCTGCGCTCGAAGCGCTAATTCAGACCGAGCTGACAGGCTGGCTGACAAACGGTAAAGCTGACAAAAGAAATGAATTAGAATTAAATCAAACACTTAACAAAGCCAAAGCAATCGGTGCGACAAATTAAACTTGGGAAATTACAAATTTAACGCTACACTCCGCGGTAAGCTTAATCTTACAATAGAGGGACTACCTAATGACCACTAAACTGTTCTTAGCTGAAGACGATCTAATTTTGGCCGACGCGCTCAAAACCAGTCTTTCACAAGCAGATTTCCAGTGTGACTGTGTGAACGACGGCGCATTGGCACTGCAAATTCTGCTCCACAATGATTATGACGCCGTTGTTTTAGACATTGGCCTACCTAATATGGACGGCTTGACGGTGCTACGTAACGTGCGCCAACACAAACCATCATTGCCAATTCTAATTTTGACCGCTTTGGATGGTTTAGAAGAGCGTGTTGCCGGTTTGGATGCGGGTGCCGATGATTACTTAGCAAAACCGATTGAGATTTCAGAACTCGAAGCCCGCCTTCGCGCCCTATTACGCCGCAGCCAAATCTTGCCACAATCGGTACAGCAACTTGGTAATTTGCGTTTAGATCGTGCCGGTCAACGTGCATGGTGCAATGACACGCCACTTGATTTGTCTGCACGTGAACTCACTGTGCTTGAAATCCTGATGTCGAACATCGACCGCGTTGTGACCAAAGAACAAATCGTCAGCGAACTCGGTAACGAAAACGCAGAAGTGGGCCTTAATGCCATCGAAGTGTATGTTCACCGTCTACGCAAAAAATTAGACCCAGCGGGCGTTGTAATTCGCACGATCCGTGGCCTAGGTTATTTACTTGAAAAGCAACAAATTATCCCTGCTGATGCTAACAACTAAGACTTCGCTACGGCAGCAATTGCTGCTGTGGTTACTCCTGCCCCAACTGGTCTATTGCCTAGCTGGGGCAGTACTTTTTTTCTCGGTCACATTGTTCTACGCCAATCGCGTGATTGACTCGCGACTTGCTGAAACTGCCGAATCTTTATCACACTTGAGCAAAATCCAAAATGCGGACGTTAAGCTTTTAGCGCCCATGCTCATACAAGAAACCGCCAATCGCTTTTATTCAATTAGCAACGCAGACAGCAAAGTATTGAACGGCAAGCAAGAGCTCGCAAAGCCCCCAGAAGAATACCTAGCAGAAATAAAATCAAACACTGGCCCAGTCTTCTTTGATACCGAGATAAATGGCGAAGTATTTAGAGTCGCCGCACTCAACTCAATATCAAGCCGCGGTGAATCTGTACTCATCCAAATCGCTTTTAATTTAAACTTGCGCAACCTTTACGCGAGACAAATCCTAATCTCAACCGCATTGCCACTTGCATTACTGATTATTGTGACGTGCTTTTTGGTTTGGCTAGGAATTGGTCGTGGTTTACGTCCGCTCGCACAATTGCAATCCTTGATGGAGCATCGCAAGGCGCAAGACTTGTCGCCGCTTTCGCTTGAAGACGCACCACAAGAACTGCACGGCCTTTCCTCGGCACTCAATCATTTACTATCCGGCACCGAAGAAAGCATTAATCGCCAACGGCGCTTTATTGCCGATGCGGCACATCAATTGCGTACGCCGCTGGCTGGATTAAAATCACAAACCGAACTCGCAATGCGCGAAAGCTCACCCGAAGGTTTACGCGATCGCCTGAACATGGTGCACACCAGCGCCACACGCAGCATTCATTTGGTCAATCAATTACTCACCTTGGCGCGCTCAGAGCCAGGCAGCCAAACCGGTATCCCGAAAGTTAAAATGGATTTAGCCAAGATTATTCGCGACCTCACTGCCGAGCTGGTGCCTCGCGCATTGGCTGCACGAATCGACTTGGGCTGTGACTGCTTTGTGCCAGCGGCCCCCATGCAAGGCAATTCAGCATTACTGAGGGAAATGTTTATTAACCTTGTTGAAAACGCGATTAAATACATTCCTCGCGACGGCAGTATTACCGTTCGGCTAACGGAGGACGAGCGCAATTACATCGTTGATGTCGAAGACAATGGCCTCGGCATTCCTGATGCGGATAAAGCGCGCGTCTTTGAGCGATTCTACCGCCGCGAACAAACCGGCAATGGCTGCGGTTTGGGCATGTCGATTGTCAAAGAAATTGTTGAGCGCCACGCGGGCACGGTTGAATTATTAGATGCGAAACCACACGGTTTGATTGTGCATGTGGTATTACCCAAAACAGAACTAGCCAATTAGCCTAGCGAGTAATACCCATTAAAAAGCCCCGATACTACGTCGGGGCTTTTAGCTTTTTCTAGCGTGATTAATCAAAAACAACCGTCTTATTTGAATACACCAAGACACGGCATTGCAAATGCCAAAGCACCGCACGCGACAA
>CAUPHX010000355.1:0-3077 GCA_963511125.1 uncultured Deefgea sp.
GCATTGATATACCCACAAAAAGGACTGACACATGACCACCACCGCCCTCGTTTGGCTGCGCCGCGATTTACGCTTGTTTGACCATCATGCACTGTATCAAGCGCTCAAATGTGCTGATCAAGTGGTGTTGGCATTCGTTTTTGATACGACGATTTTGAAAGATTTACCGAAACACGACCGCCGCGTTGAGTTTATTTGGGAGGCGCTCAAAGAAATCAAAACTGAATTGCGTCAATACAATACGGATCTAGTCGTCCGTCATGGCGACCCGCTCACCGAAATCCCTGCTCTGGTTGAGCAATTTGGCATTAGCACCGTGTATTGCAATCGCGATTACGAGCCACAGGCGATTGCGCGCGATAAAACGATTGCGGCCAGCCTAAAAGAAAAAGGCGTGTACTTTAATACCTACAAAGATCAAGTGATCTTTGAGCAAGACGAAGTGCTCACGCAAACCGGCGGCATGTACAGTGTGTTTTCGCCGTACAAACGCACTTGGTTGAGTAAATTAAATGACAAAGTGCTGGCTTCGTATCCCGTCAATCACGTCATCAAAAATCTCAAGCCACTGAAATCGCAATATTTCCCAAGCCTAAAAGAGCTGGGTTTTGCCAAAACCAATCTGACGCAGCTCAAAGCGCCGTTGGGTATGAGTGGTGGCGAAAAACTATTTGAAGATTTCAAACGCCGCATCACCGATTACAAAGACGCACGTGATTATCCGGCGGTGAAAGGTACATCGTATCTGTCGGCGCACATCCGTTTTGGTACGGTGTCGATCCGCGAATTGGCGCGTTTTGCGTTTGAACACGGCGGTATTGGTGCCGAAACGTGGTTGTCTGAACTGATCTGGCGCGAATTTTATGCACAAATTTTGTGGCATCGCCCAGATGTGGTTGAACACGCCTTCAAACCTGAATTTGATACGCTACCGTTCCCAAATCACCCTGAACTGTTTGCTGCATGGTGTGCTGGCGAAACCGGTTACCCGATTGTCGATGCGGCAATGCGCCAACTGACGCAAACCGGCTTTATGCACAACCGTTTGCGGATGATTGCGGCGAGTTTCTTGGTCAAAGATTTGCTGGTCGATTGGCGTTGGGGCGAGAAATTCTTTGCTGAGCATTTGCTCGATTACGATTTGGCGAGCAATAACGGCGGCTGGCAATGGGCGGCCTCGACCGGCTGCGATCCACAACCCTACAATCGAATTTTCAACCCGACTTTACAATCAGAAAAATTCGACGCCCAAGGCAAATTCATCCGCCGCTACGTGCCAGAACTGGCTGAATTGCCGGATGCAGCGATTCACGCGCCATCTGAGTTTTCGGCCAACGATCGACGTGGTTCGCTGTTTACGAGTTTCCTAGAGCAAACCGATTATTTCCCACCGATCGTCAACCACGCCGAACAACGCGCCTCGACACTGACGATGTATAAAATGCATAAAGGTTATGCGGTCGATGACGCTGAAAATCATGGCGATTGAAACCCGCATTAACACACAAACGTAGCATCCGTACGAGTCCTAAGTGGGCTCGTTTTTCATTCAAAGCTCAGAGCCAGTCAACAAAAAACGCAGTCAAGGTCTATTCTAAAAGCACCCCATTTTCCAAATAGGTGCGCCATGAATCCCAATGAATCGCTACTTGCTCGTAAGAACGCTGCCACGCCGCGTGGCGTTGGCGTCATGGCGCCGTTTTTTGTCGATCACGCAGAAAATGCCGAACTGTGGGACATTACAGGCAGACGGTTTATTGATTTTGCGGGTGGCATCGCGGTACTCAATACCGGCCATCGTCATCCCGATGTGATTGCCGCAGTGAAATCGCAGCTCGACCAGTTCACGCACAGTTGCTATCAAGTCGTGCCGTATGAATCGTATATTCGCTTAGCCGAGCGACTCAATGCTTTAACGCCCGGTTTGCACGAAAAGAAAACCGCATTTTTTTCAACTGGCGCTGAAGCGGTCGAAAACGCGATCAAAATCGCCCGCGCCGCCACGGGGCGCAGCGGCGTGATTGCGTTTAGCGGCGGATTTCATGGCCGCACCCATATGGGCATGGCGCTCACCGGCAAAGTGGTGCCGTACAAAGTCGGCTTTGGCCCCTTCCCTGCCGATATTTTTCATGTGCCGTTTCCGAATGCGCTACATCACGTTTCTGTGGCAGATTCATTAGCCGCTATTGCGATGCTGTTCAAAGCCAGCATCGACCCGCAACGCGTAGCGGCAATCATCTTGGAGCCGATTCAAGGCGAAGGCGGCTTTTATGTCGCACCGCCTGAGTTGATGCGCGAATTGAGAAAACTATGTGATGAGCACGGCATTTTGCTGATTGCCGATGAAATCCAAACTGGCTTTGCCCGCACCGGACGTTGGTTTGCAATGGATCATTACGATGTGCTTCCCGACTTGATGACGCTGGCCAAATCGTTGGCGGGTGGTTTTCCGCTTTCGGCGGTGGTCGGTCGCAGCGAGATTATGGACGCACCCGCGCCCGGTGGGCTGGGCGGTACTTATGCGGGTAGCCCAGTCGCGATTGCCGCAGCGCATGCGGTGCTGGATGTGATTGAAAATGAACAACTCAAGGAACGTGCCAATATATTGGGTATACGCCTGCAAGCATTATTAAATAATTTACAGACAGTGATACCCAAGATCGCTGAAGTTCGAGGCCTTGGCGCGATGATTGCCGTTGAATTTATGGCAGATGCCAACACGCCCGATGTGGACTTCACCAAGCAAGTCCAAGCGGAAGCTCTAAAGCGTGGGCTGATTTTGCTCAGCTGCGGTGTGTACGCCAATGTGCTGCGTTTTTTATTTCCGCTGACAATCAGCGATGTGGTGTTTGATGAGGGTTTGGAAATTTTGGAAGCAGCTTTACTGGCAGCAATGGAATAAAATCTAAAAAAGCTCAAATCAGGACTGCCCAATGCCACTCAATACACAACTCAAAGACCCAAGCCTACTCAAAATCCAATGTTTGATTAACGGTGAATGGTGCGGTGAGCCCCAGCTGATCGTCACCAATCCAGCTAATGGCAATGAAATTGCGCAAGTTCCACGCTTTGGCAGC
>CAUPHX010000356.1:0-3055 GCA_963511125.1 uncultured Deefgea sp.
AGTTTTGCTCAAGCTGCTCCCACTGCTCACGCCACTCATAAGCATTACCATAAATCGCATCAAAGCTGAGCTGATCGAGCACCACCGTCGCATCATGCTGCGGTAATTCTAGAGCGCCATTCATTGCAGGCAGCCAAGCAGGGCCAGCCAAAGCTTGAACGACTTCGTTCCCACCAAAAATAGGCATGGTTGGCGACACTTTCGGCACGGCAGGATCAAATACGCCACCACCCCACAACCAGACGCTATTGACCATCGGTAAGCCAAGTGCATCACGCTCGTCATTCACCGTATGACCATACAAAACCATTTGAATTTCATTGATGACGGCATGAAATTTGAGTGCGTTTTCACCTTGCGGCAAAAAATCATGCATATTGCCACCCAAGGCCAGCTCGAGTGCCATAAAGCTTAGCTGTGGATCGGAAGGTAGACGCAGATACCAGCGCGTTGGTGTGGCGGCTAGAAAAGTAAAGCCATCTTCAGCAAATAAGGCATTGAGCGCCGCAACGAAAGCATCGGCTTCATCTTGGCTAATTTGAAAAAATGGCACACCCAATACAGTGAGCCGGTCACGATCAATTCGCAAATGCACAGGATCTGCACGAAGCCAAAAGCCCGATTCGGCCAGTGGACTATCCATCTGTAAAGTGAGCGGCGCCGCGGCCTGCTGCGCTAACCCCAAGCGCTCAGCAACTAAGCTGGCTACATCTGAATGTTGGATTGTACGTTTACGACCTTTTCCATAAAGGCGAGCCAATGCAGGCAAGGCTAAATCTTTATTGATGTGAGCGCGAAGTTCTTCGTCACGCCATAGCGAGTCAGGGATAATCAGTTCATAGTTCATGCGGCTGATTTTACACTGAACACAAAGATACACAGCTAAAAAAGCGCCTTCCGTATAATTGCGACACCATTTCAAGCCCCAGACTCATGACTGTACTCAAATACCTTAGCGCCTACCCCGAACACATACAAACGCGCGTGCAACAACTGATTGCAAATAAAGAACTTGGCCCTTTACTCGCCCAGCGCTACCCTCTACGCCACGCAGTACAAACGGACAAATCTTTATATGATTATGTGATGGGAATAAAACAAGAATACTTTAGAAACTCACAAGCACTGGCAAAAGTGGCTTTTGATAGCAAAATCAAAGTCATCCAACACGCGCTGGGTACACACACTCACATTTCACGCGTGCAAGGCGGCAAGTTAAAAAGTAAAAATGAAATTCGCATTGCGAGTTTATTTAAAGAAACGCCACCTGAGTTTCTCAAAATGATCGTGACTCATGAATTGGCGCACTTAAAAGAAAAAGATCACAACAAAGCTTTTTATCAGCTTTGCCAGCACATTGAACCGAATTACATGCAGTTAGAGTTTGATTTGCGGCTTTATTTAACGCATCAAGAGCTTGAATTAGCTCAGAAATAAATCACGTCTCTTTTTGTAGCGCTTCAACTAGCTCATCGATTGAGATGCCCGCCTCTTGTAGCTGTTGTTGCAAATTTTCGCACAGCTCACGTTTTTTTCTTTGCCGTACGATACGGTCGCTATTGGCACGCTCTTGTTCTTGCTTTAAAACATGCCAAGCTTCCGTATTGAATAGGTCTGATGCTGTATTCAATTTTTTATTGGTCTCCAACTCTCTGATTAATATCCACGCTTTTGTTTACGGCGCTTCACTTTTGCATTCGGTACATTGAGTTCGACCGATTTAGTGGCCTTATTTTCACTATCTGATGCGGCTTCGTGACCGGATTTGTTTTTCTTAGCAAACAAATTTGAAATGCTTTTAATTAAATTCATATTCAACTCAAAAAACTACTCTAAAAATTAGAAATAAAAAACAGCGCTTTAGCGGCAGTTTTTCTCAATAAACGCAGATTTGTCGGCAATTTCTTGTTCTTTTTGCTTTTGAGGCAAAAATTCAACCTTACCGTTTTCGTTATTCACTTGCTTATACATATTGGCACTTTTTAAAAATGCAAGCCGCTTTTCTGCCGCAACACAAGCGGCATCATCTCTCGGTGGTTTCGTTTTTGCTGCAGCGGCCGAAGCTTGATTTTGAACCGCAGAAGCTTGAGTTGCAGGTGCTGATGCAGCACGTGGCGCAGCAACTGTGTTAACGCGGCTTTCATTTAAATTCATCTTCTGCGCCTTGCCCTGCGAAGCAGGAGGTGGCTGATCAGAAAATTGTACGCGGCCCGATGAATCGGTCCACTTATACACTTCGGCTTGCACGCCAAAAGCCAAAAAACACAATAATACAGTCAGGCAACGCATCGTCGACTCCAGCCAATAAATACGATTTTAGTTTCGATTGCCCAGTATGGGCAAGGTTCATTCCGCACTGAAGTTTAACTGATTAAGATAATAAAGCTTGTACATAACGTCGAACACCATCTTGCACCGAAAGAAACTTTTCGCCGTACCCCGCTTCACGCAGCAAGGTTAAATCTGCCTCAGTGAAGCATTGATATTTGCCCTTTAAGGCATCGGGGAAGTCAATGTATTCCAAAATACCTTCGGCCAATAATTCATCCAGCGATAGTGCAGCCTGCCCAGCAGCTTCACGGCAGGTATTGACCGCTGTAATAGCAATATCATTGAACGGCTGCGAATGCCCCGTACCGACATTGTAAATCCCGCAGACTTCTGGATTATCCAAAAACCACAAATTAACTTTGACGATGTCTTCGACTGAAACAAAATCACGGGTGTGTCCGCCAGCCGCATAACCACCGTACTCACCAAATAATTTCACCTTACCCGTTGCTTGGTATTGGTTGAAATGATGGAATGCAACCGAGGCCATGCGTTCTTTATGCCATTCACGTGGACCATAGACATTAAAGTAGCGGAATCCTGCAACTTGCGCGGTAATTTCGCCATTGGATATTCGAGTGCGCAAAACTTGATCAAATAACAATTTTGAATAACCATAGACATTCAGAGGTTGCTCACAATCAGGCGACTCGATAAAGCCGTTCTCACCATTGCCATATGTGGCCGCCGATGAGGCGTACAAAAACTGCACTTCTTCGGCTTG
>CAUPHX010000357.1:0-3014 GCA_963511125.1 uncultured Deefgea sp.
AATTATTGTCCTTGCCCGACCCGCCCTCGCTGTTGTATGCCACAGGCAACTTGAAATTACTGACTAAACCCGCACTCAGTATCGTAGGGAGCCGCAATTCAACGCCGCAAGGTGTTAGCTATGCCGAAGCATTTGCTCAGCATTTATCCAGTGGTGGTTTGTGTATTGTGAGTGGCATGGCCAGTGGCATTGATGCGGCAGCGCATCGAGGCGGTTTGCAAGGACGAGGCTCGAGTATTGCTGTGGTTGGAACGGGTTTAGATCGAATTTATCCTGCAAGTAATCGTGACTTAGCGCACCAACTGGCAAAAGATGGGCTGATTTTGTCTGAGTTTTCCCTTGGTTCTCCGCCGCTAGCGGGTCATTTTCCTCAACGCAATCGAATTATTGCCGCGCTAGGTTTAGGCTGCCTAGTCGTTGAAGCGGCTTTGGGCAGCGGTTCTTTAATTACTGCACGCCAAGCTGTTGATATTGGCCGAGAAGTATTTGCAATTCCTGGTTCTATTCATTCACCGGTCGCCAAAGGTTGCCATGCTCTAATCAAAAACGGGGCAAAATTGGTTGAGTCGGCGGATGATATTTTAGCTGAGTTATGTTTTGGTAATGATTTATTGTCGATGACTAACCAAGTAGTGTCAGCCGCTATTTTTCTTGATTCTGATTCGTCGATATTGGATGTTTTGGGCTGGGATCCGGTCGATGTGGAAACATTAATTGAACGGACTAGCTTGACGAATGCGGCGCTGTGCGAGATTCTGTTGGGTTTGGAATTAGAAGGGAAGCTGGCTTCTTTGCCTGGCGGACGCTATCAACGCATTGGCGGTGGGGTTTAAATTAGATTATGTTAGAAGTCCTTGCTTACCTTTTTGAGCAGTTTTATAACGCAGATGGTCTGCCAGATATGTCTCAGTTGGCCAAAAAATTATCTTTGGCAGGCTTTGAGGGGGAAGATATCCAGGATGCTTTGACATGGCTATCTGAATTAAAACAAATTGATGCTGCCCCGTATCAAATGCTAGACACTAAAGAATTAGGCTTACGCGCGTTGCATCCGATTGAGTTGGAACGCTTAAGTGAAGACGCTGCGATATTTTTACATGCTTTAGATGCCACCCGTGTACTCAGTGCGGGTGAGCGCGAATTAGTACTTGATCGACTTTGGCGTGAACCAGACGGTGAGGTTGCGCTAGAAAGGATCAAATTAATCGTATTAATGGTGATTTGGCAAAAGCGTGATGCTTTATCCAATTTGCTTATCGAGGAGTTGTTGTTTGGTCGTGAAGGTTTTGCCTTACACTAAGGCGAGCCCCACCACACACTCCAGTTTTCGAATCTCTGCTGCCTTGGGGAACCATGCCGGCCAATCTTTTAATCGTTGAGTCGCCTTCGAAAGCGAAAACTCTGCAAAAATACTTAGGTAAAGATTTTCAAATTCTTGCCTCCTATGGTCACGTCCGTGGATTAGTCCGTAAATCGGGCTCGGTTGATCCTGAAAAAGACTTCAAAATGAAGTATCAGGTCATCGATAAAAACAAAAAGCACGTCGATGCGATTTGTGATGCGGTTGAAGCTGCTGATCACGTTTACCTCGCATCCGATCCGGACCGAGAAGGTGAAGCCATTTCTTGGCATATTATGGAAATTCTTAAGGCTAAAAAATTAGTTAGCCCAAAGAAAACCTTTAAACGAGTCGTATTTCACGAAATTACCGAAACCGCCGTTTTGCACGCGGTCGCCAATCCCCGCGACATCGATTTCAATTTGGTGAATGCGCAGCAAGCACGAAGCGCGCTGGATTATTTAGTCGGCTTTAATTTGTCGCCTCTGCTGTGGCGTAAAGTGCGTACAGGTCTGTCTGCGGGTCGTGTACAAAGCCCTGCACTGCGTTTGATCTGCGAGCGTGAAATCGAAATTCGTGCGTTTGAAGCTCAGGAATATTGGTCAATTCATCTCGATACCAAAAAAGGTCGCAGCAAAGTCGCTGCCAAGTTAACCACTTGGCAAGGCAAGAAGCTCGATCAGTTTGATATTCCAAATGAAGCTGAACAAACTACTATTTTGCATGGCTTGGCGGGTAAAGACGCCGTTGTGCATTCAGTTGAAAAGAAAAAGAAATCACGCAGTCCTACGGCGCCCTTTACGACATCGACTTTGCAACAAGAAGCGGTGCGTAAACTTGGCTTTACAACGGATCGCGCGATGCGTACTGCGCAGCAATTGTATGAAGGGATTAACCTCGGCGGTGAAACAGTCGGTTTGATTACCTATATGCGTACCGATTCGGTCGCTTTATCGAACGATGCCTTGGCAGAAATTCGTGGCTATATCAGCGAACATTTCGAAAAAGATTATCTGCCGAAAGACGCTATCGCCTATAAAAACAAAGCCAAAAATGCGCAAGAGGCGCATGAGGCCGTTCGACCGACCTCGATTCATCGCACGCCAGAGTCCGTTAAAACATTTTTGTCGCCTGAGCAATTTAAGCTCTACCAAATGATTTGGAAGCGCACGCTCTCCTGTCAGATGACTTCGGCCAAATTTGACACCGTTGCCGTTGATATCGCGGTCGGTGGTCCAGAAAACTTGTTCCGTGCAACGGGGCAAACTTTGGTATTTCCTGGTTTTATCGCCGTCTATCAAGAAGATGCCGATGATGCCGACGACGATGAAGACGAAGCACGCCTGCCAGTGATGACGGAAGGCGATGTCATGCCGGTCGAAAAACTGTTTGGCGAGCAACATTTCACCCAGCCACCACCGCGCTTTACTGAAGCGAGTTTGGTGAAATCACTGGAAGAATTCGGCATTGGCCGTCCTTCAACGTACGCATCGATTATTTTCACGCTAAAAGATCGTGAGTACGTTATTTTGGACAAAAAGCGCTTCACGCCAACCGATACCGGCGAAGTGGTGAATAAGTTTTTGTCTGAGCATTTTACGCAGTATGTGGATTACAATTTCACCGCGAAATTAGAAGACAAACTCGATGAGATTTCGAACGGTAGCCGTGAATG
>CAUPHX010000358.1:0-2992 GCA_963511125.1 uncultured Deefgea sp.
AGCATTACGCAATTTCTCTGCTGGAAATGATTCATTCATCAATTTACCAAGGTAAGCCTGAGTAAAAATTTCTGGCTTGCCTGCGGTTTGCATTTTGGTGACCACTTTTTTCGGTACGAGGTAGCCACCACTAGGGGTAAACGCCATCCCGAAACGGGCCATATCCTGCAAATTTGAATTGGTCGAGAAAAAATGCAAAGGATAACCCTGCGGCGAGGTCGCCACATAGGCATCAGCCTGTGCGCCCATTTTTCCCCATATGCGTTGAGACAAATATTCATTTAAGGGAAGGTTTGTGACTTGCTCAACAATCCGATTAATCACAAAGGTATTCATCGAGTTATATTCAAATGACTGATTGCCTGGCTGCTTGCGCTGCATCGTACGCAATACATCTAACGGCGTAGCACTACTCTCTCCTGGCGCTAATCCCAAGCTGACGGCCCACTTGTACCAAGCCTGATCTGGATTGGTGCGCGAATCACGATTGGGCTCATCATGCTCAGTCGAATCAAGCCCGGTCGCCATATCAACCGTTTGTTGTACGGTCACCGTATCCCAAACCGAATCTTTCAACTCTGCAAGATAAAAGCTCACGGGCCGATTCAACTCAACTTTCCCCTCCGCTTCCAACATCGCCAGCAACGTCGAGCCAATCACTTTTCCGCTAGAGAACCAATTATGTTTATCGATGGGGCGCATGGTGTTATAGCGCTCAAACACGACTTTACCCCGCTGAACCACCATAAATGCATCGACTGGATATTGATCCAAATGCTGATTCAGCGTTAAGGTTTTACCGTTAACCTGCGCAGAAACGTCACCAATTGTAGGTTTGATAGACAGTGGTAGTGGCTTGATTTGGCCATCGCGCAAGATCGGCGCGGTGGTATAAAAACGCGACATATTCTGCCAAACATAACGCGTTTCATTACTTGGAAATTGGATTTTGACTTTGTTTTCCGCTTGCGAAAAAAAATCACTAATGTAGCTCACAGTATTCATTGGCGTTTGTGCAACCAGCTTTGGAACCAAATAGGGCGGAGAAGCTGATTCGCTTGCCAAAACCGGTTGCAATGAAGTGAGGAATAAGGCCGCGAGTGTAAAGTGAGTGAGTTTATTCATTGAATTGACCTTTTTATGCGATTTACATACTGACTACTGTATCAAGGTTACGGGAATACTGGAACCCAATACCACGGGATATGCAACTGAGCCAAAAAGATAGCTGCCTTGCTGAATACCATTTCGACCCATAATAATGCGCTCGGCACCTTCGGCCTTGGCTTGCGCGCAAATCACGTCTTCAACTCGACCTAATTTGATGCTTTGGTCAAACTCAATCTGATGTTTCTCTAACGCTTGTGCGTGGTAGGCCAATATGGCCTCGCCTTGCTCAAGGAGCATATTTTGCATCGAAAACTGCGTACTTATCCCTTCCATCAAAGAGCTATACAGATTAGGTTGTTGCACATTCAATATCAGTAACTCGATGGACTGATCTTGTTTTTTGAGTTCAACCGCGTAGGCCAATGCGCGGCTCGCTGAGTCGGAACCATCAACTGGGATTAGAATCTTTGACATTACTATTACTCCTTTGAGTTGACTAAGGTAATCGGTAAGCTGCTCAGCGTGACGAGTTTGGCAGCGACCGAACCCAGCAATAAACTGCGGGCTGCGCCACGACCGCGTGTTCCGATGTAAATCTTATGGGCATTGATTTGCTGTGCGACGGCGGCAATCATTTCTGCAGGAGCACCGACCACCATCCGTTCTTGAAAAGAAATTTGATATTGGGCAAGCAATGCTTTGGCGTCTTTGAGCATGAGGTCAGATTCTGCTTCGTAAAACGAATTCAGTTGCTCGAAAGTGAATAGTCCTCGTGATCGTCCAACCAAAGGTGGCATGACCGTTACCAAAAATAATGGCTTGTGTTCATCGACCTTATTAAATTGAATTGCTGTTTTGAGTGCATTCAGCGAGGGCGCTGAGCCATCAATAGGGATAAGTATCGGATTCATCTTGCCTCCAGTTTTGCGCTAACAAAAAGTAGTTCATTTGATTTTTGATGAGTTAATTGTATCGTCCTCACTTACGGCTTGTTGCGCAGGAAGGTAGTGACTTGATTACAGTCACTTGCCAAAGGTTTCAATATGTTTCTGTTTTTGATTGATGAATTTCGAGACAAGGTATATCAACAGGGCCATCAATTATGATGGCCCCGGTTGAAATACCCTTTTGAAAAAATGAATGAATTAATTGAAGCTTTCAGTTCAATGAGCGGTTGCGGTCACTGGATTGGCTCTAGAATTATTCAGGATTAATTTTTCTAACTCAATCACGCCAAAAATCACAGCGCTAATGCCCAGCGTCACTAGCCAGTAATACAGCGGCAATGGCTCGGTCCCAAAGACTCGATTCATCGTGGGCGAGTAAATGATCGCCAACTGCAACACCAGCAAGATTGCACTTGAGATCCATAATCCCATGTTTTTGAACATAGTCCGGTTCAGAGAAAAGCGTACCTGATCACGGCAGTTGAACATATATACCCACTGCGCTGTTACCAGCATTTGTAGCAACACCGTCCGGATAAAGTTTTCACTATGTCCGTTACTCATCAGCGCCGACTCAAGCCAAAATGCACTACCAGCAATCAATAGTCCGACCAAACCGATGCGCCAGAGCCCATGCCAATCGAGGATACTGGCTCCCGCTTCGCGTGGTTTTCGTTGCATCAGCCCTGCTTCGGCAGGCTCGAAAGCCAAACCAAACGCCAGCGTGGTTGACGTGGCCATATTCATCCACAAGATCTGTAGTGGGGTGAGCGGCATCGTTGTCCCCGCCAATAGTGCAATGACAATCAGCAAGCCTTGCGCCAAATTGGTGGGCAAGATGAACAGGATGGTTTTCTTCAGATTGTCGTAAACGCGGCGACCTTCGGTAACCGCATTGGCGATTGAAGCGAAATTGTCGTCCGTCAGCACCATAT
>CAUPHX010000359.1:0-2973 GCA_963511125.1 uncultured Deefgea sp.
ATTGAGCCAGCGGAATGGCTGAAGGACACGCTGGAAAAACTCCCCACTTGGCCGAACAGCCGGATTGATGAATTACTGCCGCTGCGCGGCTAATGCATTTCAGATCGACTGGCTAGGTGACTGCGCCGGACGCATACAGTGCGCGAACTTAAAAAAGCCAACGAAATTCTGCGCTTGGCCAGCGCGTATTTCGCACAGGCGGAGCTCGACCGCCGCTTGAAATCGTAAGAGGATTCATCGATACCCACCGTGAGCAGCACGGGGTCGCGCCGATCTGCAAGCTATTACAGGTCGCCCCGTCAGCCTATCGACGTTACGCCGCTCGGCTGCGCAATCCAGCTTTGCGTTGTCAGCGTACCATTCGTGATGAGCAACTGAGCGGTGAAATTGAGCGTGTCTGGCAATTGAATCATCAGGTGTACGGTGCGGTAAAAGTATGGCGGCAGCTCAAGCGAGATGGACATACTGTGGCGCGTTGTACCGTTGTACCGTTGAACGCTTGATGCGAAGCCTCGGTTTGCGCGGCGTATCGCGTGGCAAAGCGGTGCGAACGACACGTCCCGATCCTGCCGTTGCTTGCCCACGCGATCATGTGAATCGTCAATTCGTAGCCGAACGACCGAATCAACTCTGGGTGTCGGATTTTACCTACGTATCGACTTGGCAAGGCTTTGTCTATGTAGCTTTTGTGATCGACGTTTTTGCTCGTTACATCGTGGGCTGGCGAGTGAGTCGCAGCATGCACACTGAGTTTGTGCTGGATGCGTTGGAGCAAGCCCTTTGGGCGCGGCAACCGGAGCGAGAGGCGCTGATTCATCACAGCGACCGAGGTTCGCAATATGTTTCTATTCGCTATACCGAGCGATTGACTGAGGCTGGTATCGAGCCATCAGTGGGTACGACTGGTGATAGTTACGACAATGCACTCGCAGAGACGATTAACGGGCTCTACAAAGCGGAAGTAATCCATCGTTTGGGGCCATGGAAAAGTCTGGAATCTGTGGAACTAGCGACATTGGAATGGGTTTCGTGGTTCAATCATCATCGTTTGCTGAGGTCGATTGGCCACATTCCACCGGCGGAAGCAGAAGCAAACTATTATCGTAATCAAAGCGAGCAGGCCGTGCTGGTCTGACTCAAACCAAACAGCCTCCGCGAAACCCAGTGCGATTCAGTTGTTGGTTAATGTGCGGCAAGCAAGCATTAATGGCTGCATCAGCATTCCAAAGAGATTCTTGAAGTAGTAAAAACGGTTCGTCGAGTTTTCATTGCCCGCAAAGGAATGAAAACTCAGCTGCCTAGCTGGCTGTTTTTTTGATCCTTTAAAACTGAATGAAAAACTTTGAACCCTATTTTTCCCGCTCCTGCAAAATTGAGCAAGCCTGAAGATTTAGCGCGACATACTCATCCCAAGAATACAGACGCGCATAACTCAATGAATATTGTAGATCGACCCTGCAAATATCTGGGCGTGAGGCATAAATTAAGCACGATTTACTACTCGATTCATAATGCCGACATATACCGTCACCACGGTCTAAAAATTGCGTTTCAGCTGCGAGGTGAACATTCTGACAACAAAGCCCGCACTTTTGGCACGGAAAGACATCCATTGGTATTCCAAAATAGTTTTTAATTTAAAAAAAGTGAAGCGGACACTGCATTCATCATGCAAGTGCCGCCTATTCCATTTTTAATGTGCCACAGGAAACTTATGAGTCATTAATGTGAACTTCTAACAAGCATTACTTGTTTTTCAGTAGACAGCACAAGATCGCCATTCTGATCTAGGATTGGCGTATCAATCATGACTTTAATGAGCTGGGCTAATTTAACCACTCGAAAAACTACCTCACGGTTTTCAGAAGAAAACGTTTGGTAGTTTTCGCCCTCAGCATCAATAATTTTAGCAAGCTCACTTACTGCTCGACGCAGCGCTGTAGTTACCGTTGAAAAAGTGTTATTAGCCAAAACGGTGACTTTTTCAATTGCGACCAGCTTAGCAACCATAAGCTTTGCTTGATCACTGATGGTAGTTGCCTGCTCAAGATTGCTACGGGCATTATTTAATGCCTCTTCCCCTTTATTACCAACAATATGGCCAAAGATAGCAAGTGCAGGTCCCGCAACAATACCACCTAGCACCATACTGCCTAAAGCCATCCCACCACCAGCGGCGATTGAGCCTCCTCCCAGCCATGCGAGGGTAGCATTAGTTGCAGCCACTCCGCTCAAGGTAGAAATAGCAGTTCCCGTGCTTGCCGTTGCGAGTAACATTGTGCCGTTATAAGCGCCAAATGCCAAAGCAGCGCCTCCGCCAGCACCCGCACCTAAACCTAAACCAGAACTTTGAAGTAACTCATAATCATTTCTCAACCCTTCAAGAGATACTGTGGAAAACTCTCCAAGATTAAGTTTATCAAGCTCAGGTGTTTTAATTGTTTCTACATTTTTTAGGCGCCCAAATACCTGTATGAAATTTGATATTGCGCCGTCAAACGCGCGAAGTTTGCGCATTCCGTAATCTTCTAAAGCGTTATTTGTTGCCTCACGCTGGTTCTCGACTCCTGAATTGGCGGAGTCAACCATGTATCGTGCATTCTTGTTGTGGTCGTTAGCATTAACATGATCAATAACGCCGTTAACACCTTTATAAGCACCATACAACGCAGAACCGCCTGCAACAAGTCCGAGAATGATAGGTATTGGCATGATTTTCTCCTTACTCAAGAATGATCGAAATAGTTTTACTAACTTCCCTAGTAACTGCATCAGCACGCTCTAGAAGTTCCTCAAAAATAAAGTCTTCTAAGTGGTGATGATTTTGAAACTCTATAGTGGTCCCAACAAAACAGACAGTAATTTAAGATGGTTTCTGCCATAAAAAGGTAGGCCGAAATGAGTGAGAAAAACCGTAAAGTAATGACGGGCGCGCAGAAAGCGAAAGTCGCATTAGAGGCCGCGAAAGGTCAC
>CAUPHX010000360.1:0-2970 GCA_963511125.1 uncultured Deefgea sp.
GGAGTCTTGCAAAATAGACAGCGAGTGGCCGGTAAAATTGGCCGAGTTAAACCCTTCGGTGGCGATGACATCAGCCAGACCCATTAATTGCGAATCAAGATTGTCGAGCCGATTTTTAAGCGCTTGTTTTTGCCAAAGTAAGTCTTGCTCTAAGGCGATACTGGTCGCTTGATCTTCTTTGAGTGCGGTTTGAATCAAAAATAAAGCAAATGCGAGCGCAAACAGCGCTGCCGCAAAGGGCGTGATGGTGAGTAGCCAGCGAGACAGCGTATTGTCTTGGTGTCGGTACAGCTGGTTAAGCACCCGCTTTCACCTCGTTAATCAGCGGCTGGTTTTGGGCAAAGCGGGTGGCGCTTTGTAAGACGGACGCTGCAATATTATTGAGTGCTTCGGTGGTTAAGAAGCCTTGATGCGAGGTAATCACGACATTAGGAAATGTCGTCAAGCGTGCTAAAACATCATCTTTCAACATACTATCGGAGAGGTCTTCAAAGAAAACCCCTTCTTCGTGTTCGTAAACATCTAAACCAACGCCGCCGACATGGCCTGATTTAAGTGACTTAATCAGCGCTAAGCTATTGATTAAACCACCACGACTGGTATTGATCAGTACCACACCTTGCTTCATTTGGGCCAATGAGTGGGCGTTAATCATATGGTGTGTGGTCGGAAAAAGCGGTGAGTGCAGTGAAATCACATCCGCTTGAGCAAACAATTCATCCAGCGCAACAAATTCGCAATCGACATCACACGAGGCCGGTGGATACGGATCGTACGCCAGCACTTTGCAGCCAAACCCACGCGCGATCCGGGCGGTGGCAAGGCCAATTTTACCCGCGCCGACGATGCCAAAAGTGCGGCCGTGCAGGTTAAAGCCTTCGAGGCCATCCAAGGTAAAGTTGCCGTCGCGCACGCGATTGAAGGCGCGATGCGTTTTACGAATCAAAGTCAGCAGCAGCGCAAACACGTGCTCTGCAACGGCTTCGGGCGAGTAGGCAGGGACGCGTGTAACAGTAATGCCATGCAGGCTAGCAGCATCAAGGTCTACACCGTTATACCCTGCACAACGCAAGGTGATGAGTTGGACCCCCAATTTGGCGAGCTTCGCCATGGTGGGCGCATCGAGTTTATCGTTTACAAACGGACACACCACGTCAAAACCTTCGGCCAGTGGCACGGTTTTGATATTGAGCCGGTCATCAAAAAAAACCAGCTCATGTTGATGCTGCTGATTGGCCGCGGTGAGCGCTGTGCGGTCATATTGTTTGCTATCAAAAACAGCGATGCGCATCGGTCAATTACTCCTTAAAGTTATGTGTAACCGTGGCGCTTAAGTCATGGCCTTTGTAGTGCAGCCCATTAAGCTTGCTGACTAAAGCGGCTCCCAGTGCTTGGGGGGCATCCGCAGGATATTGCACTAAGGCGATGGCGTTGATGCCCATGCCTTCATTCAGCGTGACTTCAAGTGGCTCAGGCGCACCGATTTGAGTCACCAGTAAGGCGCTAACATCATCAAGCGTGGCGGTGGAAGGAAGGTTCCCGATTACGATTTGCATGGCATGACTCCAAGGTCGTTATGATGTTACACAGTAAAAAAGAGGGTCTGCGTGTGCAAGCTATTGTTGCGGCGGCTGCACAGCTTGCAAACGTTGGTTTAATTGGGTTGGGCTGTTTGGATAGTAATGCGCGTAATGACTCGCATTGGTCAGCACTTTTTTGACATAGTCGCGTGTCTCGCTAAATGGAATCGTTTCGATATAAATCGTCGGATCCATTTCACGATCGGCACGCCATTTTCTAGCGTTACCGGGGCCTGCGTTATAACCCGCAGTGGTTAAGATCGCATTGCCATTGAAATTGTTCGCCCAATAGGCAAGGTAATACGCGCCCATTTGCGTGTTGATTTCGACATCGGTCACATCGCTCGGTTTGAAATCAGTGAGCTTCATTTTTCCCGCCACCCATTTGGCGGTGTCGGGCATCAATTGCATCAGGCCAGCGGCATTGGCGCTAGAACGAATATCACTAATAAAGCGGCTTTCTTGGCGAATCAGGCCGTAGACCCACGCCGGATCAAGGTCTTGCACTTTGGCTGCAGCGTCAATTTCTGCGTGAAAAGGGCGTGGATAACGCAGTGTGAAGTCGTGAATCGTCTTGGTGCGCTCAGCCGTATAAATACTGCGGTCGTACAGTTTGTTTTTCTGCGCCAATTCTGCGGCAGCCAGTAGCTGGGGGTCGGTTAAATTGCGCATGGCAAAATTCCATTCCCGATTACCTTCGACACGCCAGCCTTGCTGATTTAAGCGTAGCGCGCGAATCACGCCAGGCAGTGCCGCAACATATTTCAAATCGTCTTTGTTCAGGGTATAAGGCGCGCGCGACTCTTGCAGCATGGCGCCTAGTTTTTCTTGCGACAATAAACCGTAATAATCAAAACCATCGCTGAGTGATAAATAAATCGCCCTTGCATCGGCGGCTTTGTTTTGTGTTTCATAAGCACGCGCTAGCCAATAGCGATAGGTTCTTTTTTCGCGTGTTTCTTTGGGTAGCGCATTGATGCGTTGCTCGACGGCAGACCAATCCCCTGCGCGCAAGGCCGAGCGTAATAACCACGCTTGGTCTTCTTCTTCGAGATCATTCAACGTCGCTTTACCTAGCCACACTGATGCGCTGGGGTGATGGCGGCGTGCGGCAAACAAACCCAGTTGCTGCCAAGCAAAGCGTTGATCATCGAGATTGAGTTGATCGCCAAGTTCTTCAATAAGGCGGGCAGCTTGTTCTGGACTTTTTCGACCAATCAGCTCAAGTGCATAGAGCTTTAATTCTCGGTCAGCACGGCTACTGCCCATTTTTGCGAGCTGTTTTTCTGGTGCACTTTTAATTGCGGCTAAGTTTTTGGCTGAAAATTCGAGCGGAGAACCCACGCGTGAGCTGAGTTGCCGCGCAAAATCGGCCCGATCTGCCGCCAAC
>CAUPHX010000361.1:0-2968 GCA_963511125.1 uncultured Deefgea sp.
ATTTTGGATTTACCCTGTTCTAAAAAAATGTCATTAGGAATTTCTTCTTTTAGGTCTGGAAAGAAAAAACCGTGTGTGGCAAGATGCAATACATAAGGAGTAGTTCTTCCATCTAATGCTTTGATACTTTCTTCTGTTGCTTCACTTTCCTTAAAAATGCTGGTATTAAATCCATTTTGAGAGCCTTTCAATTGTATTTGGTCAACACGAGCCGCGCTTTATTAAATTGCCAGCGTTGATGATGGCGAAGAAAAAGCCGATCGAAACCTTGCCGAGCGCTGATTTTGGTATTACTGCGCCGTTGTTGGAACTGCTCAATATCGCCGAGCCGCCAGCGCGTAAACCGGGCAAAATTTTGAATTCAGTCGCTGAGTTGGTCGCGGCATTGCGTGAAGAGAAGGTGCTGTGATGAGTATTCTGGTTATTGCTGAATTAGACAGCCATGGCATCAAAGCCGCTACGCGCTCTGCGGTTACTGCTGCGGCGCAATTGGGTGAAGAAGTTCATTTGTTGTTGGCGGGTTCTGATGTGGCAGGTATTGCTACGCAAGCCTCGGCTATCAAAGGCGTGAATAAGATACTCCTTGCTGATGCCGTTGAATACGCGCACGGCGTCGCTGAGAATCTAACGCCTTTGCTGGTGCAGCTCGCACCTCAATATTCCGCCATCGTCGCAGCGGCAACCAGCTTTGGTAAAAACCTCTTGCCACGCGCAGCGGCTTTGCTCGACGTGGCGATGGTGTCGGAAGTCATCCAAATCATGGATGCAACAACCTTTGTTCGCCCGATGTACGCCGGAAATTTGAACGCAACAGTGCAAGCGCCAGCAGGCTTGCGCATCTTGACGATTCGCCCAACCGTATTTGAAGCTACGGCCGTTGAAGGTGGTTCGGCAGTCGTAGAAAATATTGCCTCAACGGGTGACGCAGGCCAAGCGGCTTGGGTGAGTCGTGATTTAGTGCAATTGGATCGTCCTGAATTGGCGACCGCTCGCGTTGTCATCAGTGGTGGCCGTTCGTTGGGTAGCGCCGAAGGCTTTAAAGCGACATTGACGCCACTGGCCGATGTGCTCGGCGCAGCGATTGGCGCAACTCGCGCGGCAGTCGATGCAGGCATGGCGCCGAACGACAGCCAAGTTGGCCAAACCGGTACGGTGGTAGCGCCTGAACTTTATATCGCTTTTGGCGTATCGGGCGCAGCGCAACACGTTGGCGGCATTAAAGACAGTAAAGTGATTGTCGCAGTGAATCACGATGCTGATGCACCGATTTTCCAAGTGGCCGATTACGGTTTGGTAGCAGATTTATTTACGGTGATTCCTGAACTCACCGCCGCATTAAAAGGTTAAGACATGTCTAAGTTTGCCCATGAAACAGTATTGAGCGTGCGTCATTGGAATGATTCGCTGTTTAGTTTTACCACCACGCGCGATGAATCGCTGCGTTTTGAAAACGGCCAGTTTGTAATGATTGGCTTGGAAGTGGATGGCAAGCCGCTGATGCGTGCTTACTCGATTGCCAGTGCTAATTACGAAGAAGAACTCGAATTTTTCAGTATTAAAGTACCGAATGGCCCATTGACGTCTCGTCTGCAGCATTTGAAAGAAGGCGATAAATTACTGGTGAGTCGCAAGCCAACGGGTACGTTGGTGTTGTCGGATTTGAAGCCGGGTAAAAATTTGTATTACCTCAGCACCGGAACTGGCTTGGCACCCTTTATGAGCTTGATAAAAGACCCAGAAGCGTACGAGCGTTTTGATAAAATCATTTTGGTGCACGGCGTACGTACCGTCAGCGAATTGGCTTACGCGCATTACATCGAAAATGAATTGCCGCACAATGAATTCTTCGGTGAAGAAGTGCGCAGCAAGCTCATTTACTACCCAACCGTGACGCGTGAGCCATTTCGTAATCAAGGTCGTTTAACCGATTTGTTTGCCTCAAACAAATTAACTGACGATATCGGCTTGCCACCGCTGAACCCAGAAACGGATCGCGCAATGCTGTGTGGTAGCCCTGCGATGTTGGAAGATACGTGCAAAATGCTGGATGATCTGGGTTTTAAAGTGTCAAAACGGATCGGTGAACCAGGCGATTATGTGATTGAACGGGCGTTTGTCGAGAAATAATGTAGCGTGGCACGCCTATTTTGGCGGGCCTATTTGCATCCTTGCCTAGGGCTAACTAGACTGTGTTGGTAGCCGTAAATAATCAGTCTTGGAGTTGACCCGATGCAAGTGAATATTCGTTTTGAAAATAATCGCGCCTTTTTAGGCTTAAATGGCAACTTCACGTTTGAGTTCCATCGTGAATTCAAACAAGGCACGAGCACCGTACTGGAGCATCCAGGCTTGAGCGAAATCGAAGTTGATTTTTCTGCGGTTGATTATATGGATTCGGCCGCCTTGGGTATGCTTTTGTTATTTAATGAGCGTGCAGCAGGAAAAAAAATCACCTTGGTCAATTGCAAAGGTACGGTGAAATCAGTGCTGGACATTGCTAATTTTGGCAAGATTTTTGAAATTCGCTAATCAAAGTGCAATGACAAAAAAACCGGCGTGAGGCCGGTTTTTTTATGCCTGCGTTTTAAAGTCTATGTTTCTTCTATATTCAATTCTTGTATTTTTCTAGTTAGGGTATTTCGTCCCCAGCCTAATAGTTCAGAGGCTTCTATCCGTTTACCCCCCGTGTGTGCGAGTGCTTGCTCTATCACGGTGCGCTCAAACTCTGGAACGAGACTATCCAAAATTCGGCTATCGCCGCGTTGCAGGCGCTGAGCCAATTCAGCCACTAAAGAGGCGCGCCAATCGCCAACCTGTCCGCCGAGTATCGCGGTGCTTTCCGATAGTTCTGGCGGTAAATCGGCTGCGTCAACCATTTGTCCGGGTGCCATCACCGTAATCCAATGACAGATATTTTCGAGTTGCCGCACATTGCCGGGGAAACTAAATTGCGCCAACGTCTTCATCG
>CAUPHX010000362.1:0-2968 GCA_963511125.1 uncultured Deefgea sp.
CATAAGCTTCAGTATCGGCAGTGCCGGTCATGCCCGACAATTTGGCATACATACGGAAATAGTTTTGCAGCGTAATCGTGGCGAGCGTTTGATTTTCTTGCTGGATTTCGACGCCTTCTTTGGCTTCGACGGCTTGATGCAAGCCTTCTGACCAGCGACGACCCGACATTAAACGGCCAGTATGTTCATCAACGATAATGATTTCGCCATCCATCACCACATAGTGCTGATCTTTGTTAAACAAAGAATAAGCGCGCAATGCCGCGTTCAGATGATGAATCAAACTAATGTGTGCGGCGTTATAGAGGTTTTCGCCTTCAGGCAACAAACCCATCTCGCTCAGAATCGCCTCAACTTTTTCATGACCCGATTCAGACAGCATGACGGAATGCGCTTTTTCATCGACCCAATAGTCGCCCTCGCCTTCTTCTTCGGTTTGCGGCGTTAATTGCGCTGGAATACCATTCATTGCCAAATACAAATCGGTATTGTCGTCAGCAGGGCCAGAGATGATCAGCGGTGTGCGCGCTTCGTCGATCAGGATCGAATCCACTTCATCGACAATCGCAAAATTCATGCCGCGCTGCACACGCTCGCCGACTGAGAACACCATATTGTCGCGCAGGTAGTCAAAGCCAAACTCATTATTGGTGCCGTAAGTGATATCGCACTCATAAGCAGCTTTTTTGTCTTCGTGTGCCATTTGGCCCAAATTCACGCCACATGTCATACCCAAGAACTCAAACAGCACCGCCATCGTATCGCGGTCACGTTTCGCCAAGTAATCATTCACCGTAATCACGTGAACGCCTTTACCTGATAATCCATTGAGGTAAGCAGCCAACGTAGCAACAAGGGTTTTACCTTCACCGGTGCGCATTTCGGAAATCTTGCCTTGATGCTGAACCAAACCACCAATCAGCTGAACATCGAAATGACGCAGACCTAAACTGCGTTTAGCGCCTTCACGGCACACGGCAAAAGCCTCGGGAAGGATTTGATCGAGGGTTTCACCCTTGGCCAAGCGGGCTTTGAATTCTTCTGTTTTTGCGCGTAGCGCTTGGTCAGTCAACGCAGCCATCGCAGGCTCAAGCGCATTAATCTGCTTTACGCTGGCACCGTATTGTTTGAGCAAACGGTCATTACGGCTTCCGAAAACTTTTTTAAGCAGAGTCGAGATCATCTTGCGCTACCAGTTGTTTAGCCTTTTGCAGGCTTTTTTAATTAATAAAGTAGATCAGCAAACGTTTTCTATCATGGTTGTCTAGCTGACATAAAACTTTTGCACATCACTTACATTGGCGAATTGAAAAGCTATTACGCCTATGTGGTTCCACCCCAAAGGAATTTCAAGCTGACACGCACCCTTTCATTTCTGCGCAACGGCTATCTTACTTGGATCAATAAATCGCAATGGATTTTGCGCTACGCCACGATAACGAATCTCAAAATGTAGGTGCGGTCCAGTTGAGCGACCCGTACTACCTAACAAGGCCACGGTATCACCGACTTTGACCGTATCCCCCATTTTGACCATCAAACGGCTGGCATGAGCATACCGACTCGTCAGGTCATTGCCATGATCAAGCTCAATCATATTACCATATTGAGGGTGGTAAGCCGCATACACCACCTTGCCAGTCGCCGCAGCCACCACAGGCGTGCCGGTATCTCCCTGATAATCGACGCCCTCATGAAACACCTGAGCGCCCGAAAATGGGTCCACTCGCCAACCAAAACTCGACGATTGCGGTGCTATCGCTAATGGCGAGTGACGCGGCAAATGCTCCGACTGCGGCGCGAGTAACACGGCTTCTGCCAATGTAAGCTGATCAATCAATGCACTCATTTTACCATCGGTATTGCCGAGTAACGCCTCTAAGCCACTGAGTGAAAAAGACTTTCCTGGCTGCTCTAGCCCGCCTTGTGGCGCGGCTTTGTGACTCAAAAAGGGTTTAATATCAATCCCTGTTTTATCACCGACCCGCGTAGCAAGACCATCCAAACGCGTGAGCTTGGCTTGCAATTCTCCCACTTGCACCGCCAAAGCATCGATTTCGCTTTGTCTCGCGTGTTGACCCGGCATCAAACGCAAGAGGGGTTCAACGCGGTTGGGTGCAAACAACATACCCAAACCAAATGCCGCAGCACCGATTAATAGCGTTAAAATCAAGCCCAAGCTCAGCAGTTCGCGCGGCCCAAGCGAAATTGCTTTATCAAGCCGATGGGAAACTAAAATCATGTTCATACGATTCTCCGCTTATGCAGCGTAAAAATATTTCATTCGATGGATTAATGAATCGGGATCACTCGCTCAAACGACTGGTGCAGCAAGTGGATACCCTCAATCAAATTCTGGACATCGTCCGTAGCGCATTAGCGCCCGAAGTAGCGAATGTCTGCCAAGGTGTCGCATGGGCAGGTAGTGAGCTAATGATTGCCGTGCCATTTAGCGCCGCAGCGACTCGAATTCGCCAATCGGCACCCGATATTTTGCGCGCACTCGACGCGGCAGGTTGGCACGCTACCGCAATTAAGCCAAAGGTGCAAGTCGCGCTGCAGCACGGAAATCCGATTCAAACCAAGAACTTACACATACCCGACGCAGCAAAAACTGCAATTAATGAACTCAGTCAGCAAGTCGAAGACCCGGCGCTCAAACAAGCACTAACCAGCCTACTCAAGCATCATGGCGGTAAATAGTTAGTTGCCGCTTGGCTCAAGCAAGCAAAATTGAGGCAAAAAAAAACGGGCACCCAAAGGTGCCCGATCAAATACAGGGAGAGTGATGAACAAAATGGAATCAAGTATTTTGCGCACACACTGCTATGAACTTGGCGCATTCAATTAGTTCCACCAGCGCAGGGTGAAAATTCACGCTCAAACATCGCAAACTCAAACTCAGCTATTTTTACTGACAACTCACAAAATTGACCTCAACGCCGCTTATAATCCCTCCCATCGAAAA
>CAUPHX010000363.1:0-2962 GCA_963511125.1 uncultured Deefgea sp.
GCTCAGGGTTTTGTTGTACTCGAAGATTTGGGTGATGTGACTTTAGCCAGTTTATTGAGTGAAGAGAATGCCAAAGCATGGTATCTGCGTGCAATTAAATTGCTGGTTGAGCTACAGGCTAATACCTCTGATGATGATTTGCCGAAGTTCGATGCTGAGTTTATTCAGCGCGAGTTGAATATTTGTCTGGAATGGTATTTCGGCCAACAATTTGGCGTGACCTTGGCGGGTAAAGAATTGGCAACATGGGAGCGTTCTTGTGCCTTGATTACGCAGCAAGTGCTGAGCCAACCGACGGTATTCATGCATCGCGATTACCATTCACGCAATCTTCTGGTGCAAAACGACGCGCTGCGTTTAATTGATTTTCAAGACGCAGTTAAAGGCCCGATTGCGTATGACTTGGTGTCATTACTGCGCGATGCCTACGTTGAGTGGGGCGAAACTTTTGTGTTGGATCTGGTGATTCGTTACTGGGAACAAGCGCGTGCGGCGGGCTTGCCCGTGCATGAAGACTTTGGCGATTTCTATCTTGCCTTTGAAATGGCCGGTTTGCAACGCCACTTGAAAATCCTCGGCTTGTTTGCGCGCTTGAAATTCCGCGACAATAAACCGCAATACCAAGTCGATATTCCGCGTGTGTTCCATTACGTACGCCAAGTTTGCTTGCGTTACAGCGAACTGACGCCGCTTGGCCGTTTGTTGGTGAATTTAAATGGCGAAAAAGTCGAAACTGGATATTCATTTTAAAAGGAGAGGAGTGAGCAGTGAGACGTGAGGGGTTTTACACCTCACACCTCACACCTCACGCCTAACACTCAATGAAAGCAATGATTCTAGCGGCAGGCCGTGGCGAACGAATGCGGCCTTTGACGGATGCGACACCCAAACCCTTGCTCGACGTGGGCGGAACGGCATTGATTGGCTGGCATTTACGTCGATTGGCAGCGGCGGGGCTGACCGACATTGTGATTAATCACGCTTGGTTGGGCGCGCAGATCGAATCGACCTTGCAAGACGGTGCTGCATTTGGTGTGAGTATCCAGTATTCAGCAGAAACCAGTGCCTTGGAAACTGCCGCAGGCATTGCTCGCGCCTTGCCGCTTTTGGGCGATGCGCCATTTTTGGTGGTGAATGGCGATGTATTTACCGATTTTGATTTTGCGCGTTTAGCAACTGCTGCCGAGCAACTGAGCGCCGATGGTGTGCTGGCGCATTTAATTGTCGTGCCGAAGGCGGGTTACCCAACAGGGCGCGATTTGACCTTGCGTGATGGTCTCGTGCAACCATGCGGTGAAAACGACACGCCGTATACTTTTTGTGGCCTAGCCGCTTATCACCCAGCGTTTTTTTCCGACGTGCCCAGTGACGCGCCAATGCCATTATTGCCGTGCTTACTCAAAGCGATGGCGGCGGGGCAGGTGAGCGGGGAATGTTACCGTGGTGAGTGGCTCGATGTCGGCACCGTAGAGCGACTTGAGTTTGCACGACAGACGCTTGCCGTTCGGCAAAATGCAAGCAGACAATCTAGCTGACATACAGACATAAGATACTTAATTTCGGTTGCCAAGCGCCTTTCCTAAAACAAGCGTAGTTTCCTTTTAATTTAGGGAAAACTACCCTTGTTTTTTGCTGCGTTGCAACGTAAATTGAAGGTTGATCATCACGATTGGGGAAGTCTTATGTCTGAATCATCAGTGTTTGAACAATTCTTTATCGGTCAGGCGGAGCGTAACCAAGCGCTGAAGCATCAGTTACGCCAAACCCTTGATCCATTTGGCTTATTGGCTACGACAGGGAAGGCGCAGCAGGCGTGGTTGACGCATCCGGAAGACCTTAATAATGCGCTCAGCAAGTACCTCAATGATCTGGTACGTTTGCAAGGCTTTACACTGCGCCGATATTTAGGCGAGCCGGATACCGACTGTATTCCTCCCCACCCGGAAGACCCGCGTTTTGCCGATCCGATCTGGTGCGATTCGCCCTTCTGGGACAGCATCAAAGAATATTACCTCCTCAATACCCGCTGGTTGCAAGACTCGTTGTACGCCACGCCAAGCTTGACCGATCAAGAGCGCAGCAAGGCCGCGTTTTGGCTGCGGCAATATTTGAATGCCTTAGCTCCCACAAATTTCCTGCTCACCAATCCCACCGCCTTAGCTAAAGCGATGACGACGCGTGGCGATAGTTTGCTGAAGGGCTGGGAAAACTTTAAGCGGGATAAAGAGGCGGGCGATATTGCGATGACCGATTTATCCGCGTTCACCGTCGGTGAAAACCTTGCGACGACCGAAGGTGCAGTGGTGTATCGCGGTAAACTCCTTGAAGTGATTCACTACGAGAGCAATACCCCTACAGTTCATCAGGTGCCTATTGTATTAGTTTCACCGTGGATTAATAAATTTTACGTTCTCGACTTAAATCCACAGAAAAGCATTATTAAATATCTGGTCGATCAAGGCTTTTCGGTGTTTGTCACTAGTTGGAAAAATCCAGACGCCAGCATGAGCGAAGTCGGCATGGATGATTATTTGACTGATGGCATCGTCAAAATCATCGATGTTGCCCGCGAAATCTCAGGTAGCGATAAAGTAAATCTGCTGGGTTATTGCATCGGTGGCACTTTGGTGAGTTTGTATTTGGCTTGGGCGAATCGACAAAATCCAGATCAAGTTCCTGTGGCATCGACGACTTTGCTGACTACGCTGACCGATTTTGATCGTCCCGGCGATATTGAAGTGTTTATCGACGAAGACGGTCTGGATTACATCGACACCATTATGGAGCGCAAAGGCTATCTCGATGGCAAAGATATGGCGGCGAGTTTCCGTATGCTGCGCAGCAATAGTTTGGTGTGGAACTACTGGGCGAGTAATTACTTGATGGGTGAAACGCCGATGGCGTTTGATGTGTTGTATTGGAATATGGATACGACACGCATGCCGAAGAAAATGCATCACAC
>CAUPHX010000364.1:0-2956 GCA_963511125.1 uncultured Deefgea sp.
ATAATTAAATTCCTTGCTGGTCGAGCTATCAAATTGACGTGGATAAAATGCCTAGCGCAGGCTGCCTTGGCTGGCGATGGAGTCGTTCATATACAGCAAAGTGGCTTTATTGCCTTTGAATTTGATCTTGTGCTTGATGCCGAAGGATTCATCCACGTCCATCGCCTCGAATTGTAAGGTGCTGTTGTCTAGCCATTGTGCCCGTGCCGCACGCATCGATTCTGGGCCAGATTTTTGCCAACGATTATCGATCGGGTTTGCTGGAGTGTGACGCCATGTATCACTGAGATTGGCTGGGATGATGAAAGGTTTTTTCTCAAAGTCGCGTGATGACATCGTGATGGTGACGACGTCATCATTGAATTCAAATTGGAGCTGATTGGCCCAAAAAGCGGGGTTGTCCAAATCAATTTTTCGTTTATTGATCGTTTTTTCAAGTGGTGAACGCAGCTTTGAGGTTGCTGTTGGTGTGGCGAGCTGCGTGATTTTGTCTTGTAGCGCAGCGAAATCGATAGGGTTTTCATCGCGCGGCGCTTTGAGTTTAAAATAAAATTCGCGCAACGCACTGAGGCCAAAATCGGATTGATCTTGATTGCGTGAGGTCATCACAATGGTGATGTCGTCTTGTGGGAAAACGGCAATAAACTGACCACGTGCGCCTTGTGCACTATACCACTCTCGATTTTTCTCTACCCACCACTGTGCACCGTAGTAATTTGTGCCTGCCGTGGCATTTGTTATTGGCGATGTGGCGTATTGCACCCAGCTTGCTGGCAAGATTTGCTGTCCTTGCCATACGCCATTTTGGCGATACAACTCTCCGAGTTTTAGCATGTCTGATGGCGTGATGTAGAGTCCGCGCCCACCGCCAATTTGGCCTTGTTGGCCAATATTCACCCATCGCGTTTTTGTAATGCCCAGTGGCTTAAATAGACGCTGCTCTGCATAGTCGGCTAAAGAACTACCCAGTGCTGCTTCTCCCAAAATACCCAGCAGGTGTGAGCCGCCACTGTTGTAATTGAAGTTGTTGACCTGATCAGGCTCAATCGAGCGATTGAGTATAAACTTCACCATATCGGCTTGTTTTGTTAGTTCGTTGGCATCGTCACCACGCCATTCGTGCCACAACAATCCTGATTTCATTCCCAACAATTGCTCAACGGTAACCAGCTTGGCGTTCGGCAAATCAGCATATTTCGGCAAAATGTCCGCTACGGTATTTGTCAGTTTTATTTTGCCATCAGCGATCAACATACCGATCAAAGTCGCCATAAAGCTTTTGGTGACTGAATTCACTTGATGTGGAATGCCCGCATGAAACGGCGCGACATAAGCCTCAAGCACGACTTTGCCGTGCCGTGCAATGATGATGCTTTCCATGTCAAAGCCAGGTGTTTGCAAGTAGCTGAGCATTTTGGTGAGCTGGGCCGAGTCGAGTCCGACCGATTCAGGTGTGGCGGTCTTAAATTGCGCTAACGCTGGATCTGGCACTTTGGGGGCGATGGATAAGTCACTCGCAAATACTGAGCTGAGGCTGAATGCGATGGCGATTGAGATGAGGCGGCGGTGCATTTATATCCTTGGGTATCTGTTTAAAGGCTTTAATAAGTGATGCTTGCAATCATATACCTTGGGTGGTGCTATCTTCGTTTTTTTACAGGGATGCACCACTGATACGTAAACTCGCTCGATGCGATCAGTGTTTCTTGTGGGTCTTTCATTGGCCCCAGTGTATGGCCGGGGCGGTTCTCGTCCATGTTCCATTGGCTTTGGGGCAAGTAATAGTCCAGTGCATACGCGGCTAACAGCATTGAATCGGCGACAGTGCCGCAAAAATCAACGACTAAATACTGTCCCGCTGCAATGTCGGCAACGAGCATATTGCGTTCGGCTTTAAAGTCTGAATCGACCAACAAGCCAACGGCATAGGCGCAGCGCTGATGGTCGGTGACGTTTGGGTTGTCCATCATTCGCGACACGAGGCGGCTATTGGTGTTCGTCAACCCTTGTGCCTGTCCCCAGCGGGCGACGCGTTGCCATAAAGTAAACATTTGCTCTAGGGCGACGCCATGTTGCCAAAAATACACCCAGCGATAGCTCGGCATTTTTTCGAATTTAAGTGCCGAAATTTGCCTTGGTAACTCTCCATTGCTGGCCGCTTCTAATGCGGCTTGTCGTAGCGTGTCAGGTATTAATTCTATGGTCTGATCCGAATTGGATACTTTGCAATTCTTGCTATCTTTCAATAAATTTTCATTGTTTTGATCGGATTGCTGACGCCAGTTATAGCTGAGCGCTTCTAGCTTCCATTGCTCGCCTTTACGCCAGTCGCTGGCGGTCATGCCAAAGTGACTACGAAATGCACGCGAAAACAAGGCTTGTGATTTAAATCCACAATCCAGCGCAATTTGCTGCATCGGGAAGGGCGGGTGAATCAAGAGCAGATTTGCTGCGCGCTCGATGCGAACGCGGCGTAGGTAGTCGTTGGGCGTTTCGTGCTGAATTGCCGTGAAAACGCGGTGAAAATGATAGGGTGAAAAATGCGCAGCCTGCGCCAAATCGGCCAAGGTAATGTCTTGATCAAAGTGAGCGTGGATATAGCTGATGGCTAAATGAATGCGGTGGGTGTGATCATCAAACATTAAGGACTTTTGTGTATGGCTAGATAGAAAAAAGGGAAGCATGCGCTTCCCTTTTTATTGTGCTAAATGCTAATTATTTTGCCGCTGGTGCTGAAGATACGACTTCTTTCACAACCCATTTACCACCTTTGACAGCATAAATAGTGACCGAACCATCTTTGATGTCGCCTTTTTCATCAAACACGATGGTGCCAGTTAAGCCCTTGTATTCCATTTTTGCCAATTCTGGTAGATATTTCGCTGGCTCTGCGGAACCTGCTTTTTGCATTGCGCCGACCATCACTTTCACTGCGTCATAAGTAAATGGGGCATAA
>CAUPHX010000365.1:0-2953 GCA_963511125.1 uncultured Deefgea sp.
GCGAGGTAGTTATCAAATGAGAGCTGCAGATGGCACCGAATTTGAAGGGCCTTTCGATCAGTTTATTCTTTCTATGCCTCGGACACTGCATTAATGCCTCAATCAAGTAGACCCGCACCCAATGCCCCACCACGTAATGACTGGAAAACCATTTCGACCCTGTTACCTTATTTGCTGCAGTACAAATTCAGGGTAGCACTGGCGCTGTCATTACTTTTTGTCGCTAAGTTTGCCAGTGTCGCGGTACCTTTGGTGCTCAAAGACATTGTCGACAACCTTGATGCTAAAAATGCCGTACTGTTATTTCCACTCTCACTGATTTTGGCTTATGGCGCATTGCGCCTGAGTACAGCGATTTTGGGAGAGATGCGCGATGCCGTGTTTGCCAAAGTCACGCAAGGTGCAATTCGCAAAGTCGCGCTGCAAGTCTTTGAGCATTTGCATCGACTCTCGCTGCGTTTTCATTTGGAACGGCAAACGGGCGGCATGAGTCGTGATATTGATCGCGGCACCAAAGGCATTTCGTTTTTACTCAACTTTATGTTGTTTAATATTTTGCCGACCTTGGTCGAGATCAGTTTGGTCGCGATTATTCTGCTCAAAAAATACCATTGGACGTTTGCTGCCGTGACTTTTGCTACGGTGGGTGTGTATATCGCTTTTACACTGGGTATTACTGAATGGCGGATGCGCTTTCGCCGCGATATGAACGACATGGATTCCAAAGCCAATACCCGTGCGATTGATAGCTTAATCAATTATGAAACGGTCAAATACTTTGGTAATGAGCGCTGGGAAGCTGAACGCTACAACAACAGCATGCAAAAATGGGAAAAGGCTGCGGTCAATAATCAAGTTTCGCTATCATTTTTGAATGCGGTGCAAGCCAGTATTATTGCCGTTGGGATTACGCTGCTGGTTGGCATGGCGGCCGATGGCGTCGTTAAGGGCACGATGACCTTGGGTGATTTGGTCTTGGTGAATGCCTTTTTGTTACAGCTGTATGGTCCGCTTAATTTCTTGGGCTTTGTATATCGCGAAATCAAAAACTCACTCGCCGATATGGAAAAAATGTTTGGTTTGCTCGGCAAGGGCGCTGAAATTCAAGACAAGTCCACGGCGAAAACCTTGCAAACGCAGCAGGCCGCAGTTGAATTTAGCCGTATTAACTTTGGCTACGAAGACAATCGGCAAATTTTGCAGGATGTGAGTTTTACCATTCCGGCAGGTAAAACGGTGGCGGTCGTTGGTGCGAGTGGCGCAGGTAAATCGACTTTATCGCGATTGCTCTATCGTTTTTACGATGTTGATGGCGGAGCGATTAGTGTGAATGGCGTTGATTTGCGTGATTTTACGCAAGAGAGCTTGCGTTCGCACATCGGCATTGTGCCGCAAGACACCGTTTTGTTTAATGACACGATTTTTTACAATATTGCCTACGGACGCACAACGGCTAGCAAAGAAGAAGTCATCGAGGCGGCTAAATCAGCGCATATTTATGATTTCATTCTGAGTTTGCCTGATGGTTTTGAAACGACCGTCGGTGAGCGCGGCTTGAAACTCTCTGGCGGTGAAAAGCAACGCGTGGCGATAGCTCGGACCATTCTCAAAAATCCGCCGATTTTGATTTTTGACGAAGCCACCAGCGCACTCGATTCGCATACCGAAAAAGCGATTCAAGCCGAGCTTAAAGCCATTTCTGCCAATCGCACCACGCTGATTGTGGCGCATCGCTTGTCGACGATTAGCGACGCGGATCAGATTTTGGTGATGCGCGAAGGGCAAATCGTCGAGCGTGGCAATCATCGTGTTTTATTAGAGCAAAACGGTGTGTATGCGCAAATGTGGGCTTTGCAGCTCAACACGGAAGAGTAAGTGCCATCCAGTATATGAAGCTAGCCCTTTTATTTAATGGTCTAGCTTCATATACATCAACTTGAATTTGCTCAGTTTTATTGTGAATTAGCGGCGGAAAGCTTGATCCGCGCACAGCAAGAGCAAGCGATTGATGAACTTAATCTAGCTTTAAAAGAACATCGTCAATGTGCACGGGCACGCCTCATGTTAGGTGAAATTGCTTTTGCGCAAGGTGCTTTTGATTTGGCAATTGAACATTGGCTCAAAATTGCAGCGCACGACATTCATTATCTAGCCTTAGCGGCGCGTTTTATTTTAAATGCTTATCGAGAAAAAGGACAATTGCCAGAGGGCATCAATTTATTAATTCGCTACGTGCAACAAAATCCAGAGTTAGACGTTATTGATTTAATTTATGAACAGCTGCTTGCTACCGCAGGTATTAATGCAGCCTATGATTTTGTGCGCGAAAGGCTGCGTGAAAATCCAACAATGCCGGGTCTTAGAAAGTTATTAGAGGCTCATCTATTAGTCGCCCCCGATGAGCAAAAAGTTGAATTAGAAATAATTAGCAAACTTTTGCATGATAATACGCGCACATACAGCATGTATTATTGTAATGAATGCGGCTTTAAGACGAGGCAGTTTTTTTGGCACTGTCCTGGCTGCAATCAATGGGAAAGTTACGCGCCTGTTCGTGGAAAAAGCCGCGCCTCTGTATAGTTAGCATTAAATAAATCTTCTTGTATCTCAGGAATTAAAGATGAATGTAGATTCTCGTATTGTTGTTGCCTTAGATTTTGCCTCTGCCGCTAGTGCGCTCGCCTTTGCCGATACTGTCAACCCCACTTTGTGCAAGCTAAAAGTTGGCAAAGAACTGTTCACGGCCAGTGGCCCTGCCTTAGTTGAGCAACTCGTAGCACGTGGTTTTGATGTTTTTTTAGACTTAAAATTTCACGACATTCCGCACACCGTTGCACAGGCGTGCAAAGTAGCAGCCAGCCTCGGCGTCTGGATGGTGAATGTACACGCTTCAGGCGGTCGTAAAATGCTTGAAACGACGCGTGATGCCTTAGAAGGTTTACCACAGCGCCCC
>CAUPHX010000366.1:0-2933 GCA_963511125.1 uncultured Deefgea sp.
AATATCCGGGTGAAATCACCGTTCGAGTTGGCGCACCGATTGCAGTGGAAGGTAAGAAATCGCTCGCATTGATTCAGGAAGTGGAAGGCTGGATCGAAGGGCAGATGGAAGACATCACCGGTCGCGGCCCGTGTTATCGAGATGCAAGGGGTGAGGTGTAAGGCGTGAGGTGTGCCTTGGTTTTAGACCTTTCCCTTCACATCTAACGCCTCACGAGTATATCCATGCAGGCATTGTTCAGATTCGCCTCTGGCGAAATACCCTATAAAATTCAGCGTAGCCCGCGTCGCCGTAGTATTGGTTTGAAAATTGATGCGGCGGGGCTGACGGTCATCTTGCCGCAACGCGCGCCGCAGGCTGAAGCAGAACGCGTGATTCAGCTCAAACTCGCATGGATCCGCGCCAAACTCGCTGAGCGAGAAACCCGCCTCGCTGAACCTGTGGCGCAACAAGCCAAATTGACATGGGGCGCAACTGCGCTGTGGTTGGGCCAACCACGTCTATTGCAAGCCGCCCTACGCGCCAAACTCACCGACGACACGCTCTATCTTTGCGCTGCCAACGAGCAAAAAATCGCACCGGCATTAATTCGTTTTTATCAGCGCGCTGCCAAGCCGTATTTTTCGGAACGACTCGCGGTATGGGCTGAGCGAATGAATTTGCAGCCACGGCAATTGATGTTGTCTTCCGCCAAAACGCGCTGGGGGAGTTGCACCTCGAGCGGCGATATTCGGCTCAGTTGGCGCTTGATGCAGGCCCCTGCCAGTGTCATTGATTATGTGGTGATTCATGAATTGGCCCATTTAGCGGAGATGAATCATTCGGCGCGATTTTGGGCGATCGTCGCCACGGCTTGCCCGCATTGGAAAACCGAGCGGGCTTGGCTTAAACAGTACGGCCATGCTTTGCTAGCGTGGGAAGACGGCACTCAGTAATCAGTCAATGGTTTGATTTCAACGGTGTATGGCGCTGTGCTCGGTGAAGTCGGCGTTGAAGTAGGTGGTGGCGTTGGCGTGCTCGACATCGCATCCACCGCCATTTCTCCCGCGGCATACGTGCCTGTTGCGACTGCTTTGGTCGCATCATAAGTTAATCCGACCGCTGTGGTGGTGACACTCACCGCCGTTGCGCCAACGATTGCTGCGGTCGTCACAACAGCGCAGCCATTCAATAAAACGGCGGCGCTGATGATCAGTATGAGGTTTTTCATTGATGAGATTGCAGGCTGTTGGATGAAGCGCCGCATTATCCGCTAAAAGCGCCCAGCTTCATCGGCTTTATCGCGCTTTAAAATTGCAATGTCACAGGTATGTACTTAGCGACCCATTCCGCCAACCTGTTGCGCCAGATACGTCGCGTAGTTGTCGGTCATGCCACCGATGAAATCGAGTACTCGGCGGTAGGTTTCATAAAGTGGCCATTCTTTTTTCGGTGCGTTGTAATCCATCAAATCGAGTACACGTCGCATGCGGAAGGGCATTTCTGCGCTGACGTGTTGCTCGTAAGCTGCTGTGCAAAAGGCACTCATCAGGATTTCGAGGCAGGTGAATGAACCAACTTCGATTTCAATTTTGCGTCGTTCATTAAAAATCCGATCCCGTGCGAGTTGCTTGGCCTCTTGCAAGCCGGTTCGCATGCTGGCAGGGCAATCGTTGAGCAAATCACCTTGGTAGGTGCCTGCCATAATTCGGTCGTAGTGCGTCATAAAAGTGATGGCCACATCGCGGATACAGCGGTCAATTGCTTTGCCACGTAACAGTGAAATTTTACGGCGGGTGCTGGGCGCTGCGGCCACTTCAAGCTTCAAAAGACTCGTTTCTCCGCCACAAATTTTCATTAAGAGCGGCTCAACCGTTTCAAAAGGGAGCGTGCCAATTTCGATACCGTCTTCTAAATCCAAAATGGCGTAACAAATATCGTCCGAGGCTTCCATCAAATACGACAGTGGATGCCGCGCCCATTTATTGGTCTCAATCAGCGGCAAACCGAGTTCGAGTGCGACGTTTTCTAGGATGTCGAGTTCGGATTCGTAGCAGCTGAATTTACCCTTGCTGCCAGCAAACTCACTACTCCACGGGTATTTCAGCGTGGTGCCGAGTGTCGCGTAGGTGAGGCGAAGCCCGCCGTCAAAGCGGTGGTTTTCTAGTTGCGTAATGATGCGAAAGCCTTGCGCATTGCCTTCATAAGTCATCAAATCACGTCGCTCGGCGGCGGTGAGCGTTTGCATTAAATACGCTTGATCGGGGCGACGAAACCAATCACGGATCGCGTATTCGCCAGCATGACCAAATGGCGGGTTGCCAATATCGTGCGCGAGACACGCCGCTTGCACGATGCCGCCTAAGTCGTAAGGGCTGATGTGTTGCGGGAGTTTTCCCTGTAAACGTTCGCCAATCAATACCCCCAAGCTACGCCCGACGCAGGCGACTTCGATACTGTGGGTGAGCCGAGTGTGGACGTGATCGTTTTCAGTCATCGGGTGAACTTGGGTTTTGCGCCCCATGCGGCGAAATGGCGAGCAAAAAACAATTCGATCGTGGTCTTTATGGTAGTTGCTGCGTCCTGCTTCACTATTGAGTGGGCTGTCGTCCAGTACACCGAGTCGGTTGGCGGATAAAAGATTGTGCCAATTCATCATTGGGTGGGTTCCGATTTTGCGTAAAACACTTTGAATGCGTCAAAAGTGAGTGGGCGGCTGTAGTAAAAGCCTTGGATGGTATCGCAGTGGTGCTTTTGCAAAAAATCAACGCCAACGATGTCTTCAACACCTTCGGCGGTGACGGTCAAATCGAGCCGATGGGCAAGCTCAATCACACTTTGAACGATTGCAGCATCTTTGCTGGATTCTTCAATCGTTTTAATAAAGCTACGGTCAATTTTTAGTTCATCAATCGGCAGGCGTGTTAAATATGCTAACGATGAATAGCCGGTAC
>CAUPHX010000367.1:0-2932 GCA_963511125.1 uncultured Deefgea sp.
ATGGCGTTGGTGCATGGCCGATTTCCTACCCGAACGAACTCGATCGCAGCCAAAACCGTACCGGGCATGGTATTTGGCTACACGGTAGCCCAGCCGCGACTTATGCACGTGCACCGCAAGCTTCCAATGGCTGTGTCGTACTGACCAATGAAGAAATGCTCAAGGTCAGCGCCTATTTACAAGCCGGCAACACGCCCGTTATCGTTGCACCGCAAGTTGAATGGCTGGTCGAAAGCGAATGGCAACAGCGCCAAACTGCAGCGATGACATTGCTGACCCAATGGAAAGGAAAATGGGAAAACCTAGATTCTGGCGCTTATCTTAATTTTTACAGTGACGAATTTCGCAGCGCAGAAGGGCAAACGATTGACGCTTGGCGTAGCCAAAAAACCGCCGTCAATGCGGGTAAAACGTGGAGTAAAATTCAACTCAATGATATTTCCATTTTTGCGGCAGGCGAAAACAGCTCGCAATTAGTGACCACGTTTAAGCAAGATTACCGCAGCAATAATTTGGAAAACCAAATGAGAAAGCGGCTGTATTGGCAGCGCGGCGATGATGGCTGGAAAATCGTATGGGAAGGCAGCGCAGTGATTTAAGGGGTATTCTTTTACAAGCTTTTATCAACAAAGCACTCAAAGAAATACCCAATAAAAAACCCGCTATTTAATACGCGGGTTTTTTATTGCAAAGCAATTTATTGATTACAGAGTCAAGCCACCTGTTACTTCAATCGCTGCGCCGTTGATGTAGCTTGCTTCATCAGAAGCTAAAAACGCATAAACACTCGCGATTTCAGAAGGTTGCGCCAAACGACGCATCGGTACTTTTTCTTCCATGCCTTGCAATACTTTTTCTGGCATTGCAGTCACCATTGGCGTTGCCACAAAGCCAGGGCAAACCGCATTAGCACGAATGCCTTTTTTGCCGAGTTCTTTCGCCCACGTTTTTACAAAACCAATCACACCAAATTTTGACGCCGCATAATTGGTTTGACCAAAATTACCGTACACACCAACGACCGAAGACGCATTCAAAATCACGCCTGAGTTTTGTGCAATCATCGTATCAACCACTGCTTTGGTGCAGTTATAAACGCCTTTCAGATTGATATCGATCACGCGATCAAATTGATCGTCGGTCATTTTGAATAGCTGCGCATCTTGGGTAATACCGGCGTTATTCACTAATACATCAATGCGATTGTATTTTTCTTTCACCGCCGCCACCATTGCCACGATGGTGTCAGTCTTGGTCACGTCAACCACGAAACCGACCGCATCAGCGCCGCCAGCGACTAAAGCCGCAACAACCTGATCCACACCCGCTTGATTGACGTCGCAGACAACCACTTTTGCGCCTTCGGCAGCAAATTTAATCGCTGTCGCTTCGCCGATACCGCTAGCAGAACCTGTAATGATGGCTACTTTGTCTTTCAGTCTCATGGCAATCCCCTATTCACAGTCTACGCCCAGATGGGCAATAGATACAGCATAGAACACATGCTGCAACGCAACAATAGAAGAAGGGATTTTTTTACAAAAAGTAGCTAGAAAATTTCGAAAATAGAAATCTAGTGACTATTGCCTTGAATGAGGGAGCGGCAATCGACGACTTGCAAGTCATTGTCTTTGGCAAATGTCATGATGAATTCAAAGACGCGCGGGTCGACTTTTTCAAGCTGGCGATCAACCGCCACACAGCGCACATTGTTGTGCACCATGGGGCGCACAAACGGCGCATACGACAACTTCTGGTCAACACCAAAAGTAGAAAGGATACCCGACAGGCGCTCTGCCCAATCACTAGGACGGAACTCACGTCCGTTACTGGTAATACCTTGAATGATAATTTCGTAGGGATTACAGATCATTGTGGGCGCCAAGCAGAGTTTAATTCGAGAACTGCCCGCATTATACCACCGCCCAATGCTGCGGCGCATGAAATATGTAGCACAATTTGAATAAGTACAAGCTTCACAATTGCAGCAAATTACTTGCTTTTTTGGGGTATAACACTGAAAATAATCGTTTTTTCAGCCATTTGGTCGCGTGCTCAGCGCCGATCGACCAGGACAAAATTGAATGCGTCACTACCTACAGTTCAGCGATTTTACTCTTGAAGAATACCAATACCTGTTTGAACGGACTGCAAAATTAAAAGCACGCCTCAAATCAGGCACTCTTTATCAGCCTCTGCCTGGCAAAGTATTGGGCATGATTTTCGAAAAGTCTTCGACTCGAACTCGAGTATCGTTTGAAGCTGGCATGTTCCAATTGGGTGGCCATGCGATGTTTTTGCAATCCAAAGACACGCAACTCGGTCGCGGTGAACCGATTGAAGACGTCGCAAAAGTCATGAGCCGTATGGTCGACATCGTCATGGTGCGTACGTTCGAGCAAACTATTATCGAGCGCTTTGCCGAAAACTCATTGGTTCCAGTGATTAATGGCCTGACCAATGAATATCACCCTTGCCAAATCATGGCCGATATTTTTACTTATATCGAACACCACGGCTCCATCGAAGGCAAAACCGTATGCTGGGTGGGCGATAGCAACAACATTAGCCGCACTTGGTTACAAGCCGCTAAGATTTTCAATTTCAAACTCAACCTAGCTTGCCCACGCGGCTACGAAATGACGGTGCTCGATGGTGAAAGCTACGGCAGCGACATTTTCGAAACATTTAACGACCCATATCAAGCGGCACGTGATGCCGATATCATCACCACTGATGTTTGCACTTCGATGGGTTATGAGCGTGAAACGCTGCAAAGGAAGAAAGACTTTATCAATTACAAAGTCTCAGAAAAATTAATGCTTCAAGCCAAGGCGAATGTCTTGTTTATGCATTGCTTACCAACACATCGCGGCGAAGAAGTCGATCCTGAAGTCATCGATGGTCCGCAATCGGTCGTCTGGCAAGAGGC
>CAUPHX010000368.1:0-2929 GCA_963511125.1 uncultured Deefgea sp.
ATGAGCAAGCCGCTGCCGTTTTTTCCGCATTCTGCTTTGGCATGGGGCAAGGCCGATGATGACGATCAACGCTGGGACGCTGCGCTTCAGCGTTGGTTGCCCAGTTTTACGCATGAAGGCGAGTGGGCAGAGGCGCAAAATCAACTCTTGTGGCCCGATAATCCATTTTCAGAATCATTAGATGACCCTATCGCGGCGGAACAATCTGCCACAGCGGTGTTTGTCACTTGGGCCGAGCGGATTGTGACGCCGATGTTGGCCGCCGTCATTGATCATGATTTAGCCAGTGATATGGCAATGTTAAGCGGAGAAAACCATGAGTGACGTTCAGCATCTGCAGCCGCCATTTCAGCCACAGTATGCGCCACTCTTGGTGCATGAGGTCGCGCTCGCTGGTCGTAATCTGATTGAGGCGTCGGCGGGGACGGGGAAAACGTTCAACATTACCGGCTTGTATGCGCGCTTGGATTTATGTGACAGTATCACGCCAGTAGATAGATCCTACAACGCTCATAAGGTATTACTCCCTGAACAAATACTGGTAGTGACGTTTACCAAGGCTGCAACCGCTGAATTAAAAGACCGGATTCGTTTACGCTTAGCGCAGTTGACGCAAACGTTTGTGGAACAAACACCTGCGACGGTCAATGGTGCCGCCGAGCCATTTTGTGCGGAAGTGTGGTCGCGCGTGCAGAGCGAGCAACTTGATCCTGTGCCGTTGTTGGCGCAATTGCGTTTGGCCTTGGCGACGCTCGATTGCGCGGCGATTTCAACAATTCATAGTTTTTGCCAACGGCTACTCACCGAGCAAGCATTTGAAGCCGGTTTTGATTTTGATCGAACCTTGCTCGAAGACGAAAGCGAATTACTCACCGAAATCACGCAAGATTTTTGGCGTACTGAGTTGTATCACGCCGATCCTGCATGGGTTGCGTATTTGCGTAGCCAGAAAATCACGATCGACGTCTTGTTCAAGCGTGCATCGGCGAGTAAAAACCGCAATCCAGCTGATTTTTTATCACTCGCGCCATTACCTTCTGCTGAATACATGCAAGAGCAAGCTCAGCACTATGCTGCACTGTGGGCAGAGTGCCAAAAGTGGTGGGATCAAGCCGAAGTGAATGCTTTGCTGCTTAACGCTTTGGCGGGGGAGATTTTTGGTGGCAACTACAAACTAACAGCAGAAAAATGGCAAGTCTGGAGCGCGCAAGTGCATCGCTTGATGCAATCGGCAGCACCCAGCGTGTGCCTTTTTAAAGAGTGGGAAAAATTCACCCAAAGCCATAGTGCAACAATGGTGAAAAAAGATTTCATAACGGTCGCCCCGACCCACGAGTTTTTTACTGCCGCCGAGCAACTGTATTTGAATGCCAGCCGCATGGCTGCCGATTTGGATTTGCGCTTAAAGCACTGGCTGCTGCATTTGGGCGATTATGTACGCGAGCAATTGGTGCTACGCAAAGCCAAAGCAGGGCAAATGTCTTTTGATGACAGTATCAACACCTTGGCGGGCGCACTGCAAAATCCGATACGAGCGCAAAACCTAGCCGATAAAGTGAGCCAGAAATATCAGGCGGCGCTGGTGGATGAGTTTCAAGATACCGATCCGGTGCAATTTGCAATTATTGATCGCTTATTCGGGCAAGCGTTAAGTGATGGAACGCGCCCGCCGTTTTTCATGGTCGGTGATCCCAAGCAGGCGATTTATGCGTTTCGCGGTGCCGATGTCTACGCCTATTTGGGCGCACGGGGTCAGGCAGATGCGTGTTATTCAATTGATACCAATTTCCGCTCGGATGCGCCGATTGTTCAGTTTGTGAATACGCTATTTGCGCCGGCGGATGCCTTTGTCGAAAAGAAAATCACCCATCCAACAATACAGGCTAAGCATAGCGGCGCTTCTAAAATGGTTTGCTTTGACAATCGCGGCCCGGTGCATGCCTTTGTGTTTGATGGTAGCAAGCCTGAAATCGCAGAAAAAATGTTGTTTGCAGCTACCGCGGATGAAATTGCCGCCTTGTTGAATGCGGCGGCGGAGGGCAGTGCCAGATTGGGTGAGCGCGCATTAAGCCCACGCGATATTGCGGTTTTAGTGCCAAGTCACAGACAGGCCAATGAAGTGCGTAAAGCGCTGCTTAAGCGCGGTATCTCCGCCGTGATGCAAACGCGGGAAAGCGTGTTTGCCTCTGATGAGGCGCAGGGTTTATGTGCGATGTTGGCTGCGATTGAAGCGCCAGCGCAAACCGGATTGCTGCGCAAAGCCTTGGTGAGTTCGGTGATGGGCTTGAGCGTGGCCGACTTAATGGCGCTGCAACTGGATGATGTGGCGTGGCAGCGTGAAGTGGAAAACCTACAAGCATGGCGTGATGAATGGCGAAAATTTGGTTTTATGCCCATGTTTCGTCGATGGTTAGTCGATGCGGATATTACCAGCCGAGTGCTGAAATATGCCGATGGCGAGCGCCGCTTGACCAATTTGCTGCATGTGGCCGAATTAATCCAAAACGAATCGCGCTCGCGTCCTAGTCCGGCCCTCTTGCTGGCTTGGTTGACGCGCCAAACTGCCGAGCCAAACCAAGGCTCAGAAAGTCAGCAAATGCGCCTCGAGAGTGATGCTGATCGGGTGCGCTTAGTGACGATTCATGCTTCAAAAGGTCTGGAATATCCGGTGGTGTTTTGTCCCTTCGCTTGGAAAGGCAAGGCCACGTTAATACAAAATAAAGACATGCTGGCTTTTCATGATCCAGCCGATGGCTATGCCTTGAAAATTGACGTGGGAACGCCTGAGCTTGCAAGGCATATTGAGCAAGCCGAGCATGAAGCCTATGCAGAGGCGGTTCGCTTACTGTATGTCGCGGTTACGCGCGCTAAGCATCGCTTGTATTTGGCTTTTCCTTCATTGGAAAAAGCCTCGGCGGTCGTCAAAAAC
>CAUPHX010000369.1:0-2922 GCA_963511125.1 uncultured Deefgea sp.
CGTAAAAGAGAGCGTGGTTTTTTTTGAACTGGGAGCAACTTGGCTAGCGTTATATCCGCATGAATTATTAGCTGCCGATGCGGGGGTGCCTAGTGAAGGCGGCGGCTTTCGTGGCGTAACGTTGGCGCACAATGTTCGCAGCCCTGAAGAAGTTGATCAACTGCTTGCAACGGGAGCACAAGGGGGCGGGCGTTTGGTGAAAGCAGGGCAGCGCGCTTTTTGGGGCGGGTATACGGGCTATTTTGCTGATCCTGATGGCCATTTATGGGAAGTGGCGTGGAATCCAGATTTTCCTCATATCTGATGTATTGCCCGCTATGCATTATTAATTAATTTCTAGATGGCTATACCCCTAGGGTCTGTTGACGTTTGGTTTCCCGCGGCTGGTAAACCAAGCGTCAACAGACCCTAGTTAGCTAAAGCTAGATACCAAATCTGGCCCAGTAATTCACGGCTCGCACTGCTACTGGTTGCCAGCACTTTGGCGCTTGGGAAAAAGCTCATCACACTGAGTGGTTCATGATTGTGAAAGTCCGTCGCCGCCGTATGAACTTTAAAACCTGCACGCTCAAAACTTCGGCTCGCTCGCGGCATATGCTCGGCTGAAGTAATCAAAATAATCTCAGAAAACTTCGGCAATAATATTTTTGCACTTTCCTTTGCATTGTCGCTCGTATCGTTCGAAGTGGTTTCAAGCCAAGTGGTTTGAACGCCAAAATCATTTTGCAAACTTTGGCGCATTAACTGTGCTTCGCTAATGCCACCTAGTGGTGCGCCACCAGAAACTAAAATGGGTAAGTGGTTAAATTTATGCACTTTGGCGGCATAACGAATTCGAGACAAGGTGACATTATTGATGGTTTGCCCTTCGAGCATATCCTTAGCACCAAAACGACTGCCGCCACCGAGTACGACAATTGCATTCGCTGTCGTCCCCGCGTCAGCTTGATTACGAATTTGAGATTCAACGAGTTGCGAGATTTGATTACTGATGATGGGCGTGCTGAGTAAATACATCGCGGCCAATGTGCTCCAAAAGAGGCGTGGGCTCCATGTTGGGGCTTTGCGGCGCAGTAAAAAAGCCAGCAACAGCAACAGAATAAATAGCCCTGGCGGCAATAAAAAGCTACTGAAAATAATTTTTAGAATGACGCTGGATGCCATGACTTTAACTCTGTAGTACGTCAAAAGACGCAGTTTAGAGTGAATACTGTTGGCATGCAGCTGAAATATTGAATTTGGATGGAAGTGTTGGATTGTTACAGTATTGGGCTGCAGTCAATATAAAATATTGGCTACAGCCCAATACATTATCAAGAGGCTTGAGATTGCAAGTAGTTTTCCAGCGTAATCTGTTTGATGAGGAAGAGTTGTTGTTCCAACCAATGTGCGTGATCTTGCTCAGTATCATCGAGTAGTCCGACGAGCATTTCACGAGTTACATAGTCTTGTTCTGTTTCACAGAGCGCAATGGTCTTTTTCAGGGCTGCGGCAACTTCGTATTCAGTGTCGAGGTCAAACTGCAGCATTTGTGGCACGTTGGCACCGACGCGAAGTGGGGTACGCGCCGCTACATTGGGAGTCCCTTCTAAAAATAAAATTCGCGCAATCAGTTTAGTGGCGTGGCCAATTTCATCTTGGCGTTCATGATCGATTCGTTCATATAATTTGCCATAACCCCAATTGTGGTACATCTGGCTATGCACAAAATACTGATCAACCGACGTAAGCTCAGCGGCGAGTAACTCGCTCAGCGCGGCAATGACTGTGAGTTTTCCTTGCATGATGAGGTATCCTTATTCGCTAAACGCTTGTGATTGTAGATAATTGGCGAGGGTCATATCTTTAATGAGTGTTTGCTGAGTTTCTAGCCAATCGACGTATTCTTCTTCGTCTTCTAGCAGGTCTTCTAGCAAATCGCGGGTGACGTAGTCCTGCGCATCTTCACAGGTTTTGACGGCCGCACGTAATGTCGCAAGGAAACCCGTATAGAGCGTTAAATCACAGCCCAGCATTTCCGCAACGTCTTCACCAATCAGCAATTTGCCTAAATCTTGGAGATTTGGCAGGCCTTCTAAAAACAAAACACGTTCAATGAGTTTATCGGCGCGTTTCATTGCGTCAATCGACTCGTGGTAAAAATGATCGTTCAATTCTTTGTAGCCCCAGTTCTTAACGATACGGGCATGCAAAAAGGTTTGGTTAATGGCGATTAGCTCATTGGCCAGTACGCCGTTCAGGGTTTTGATGACGTCTTTATTGCCTTGCATGGTGTTCTCCAGGTTAAACAGTTGAACAATTTCTTATTATGGGTAACGGTTGTTTGTTGAATCAGATGTTATCTTACGCGCTTATTTTTTTTATTCAATCACAATTACGACGAACGTAATTGATGATAATGATAAGAGTAATGGTAACGTAAATACGATTTATTCTTAATGTGTTTGAATCGCTTATTGATTGTTTTTAAAATACTTCAAGCCTACTCATTTTGGTCTTAAATCGATGACTCGTCGTCACTAAATACCCGTAAAATACCGCCACTTTATCGATCTGGAGATGCACTGTGAGACCAAGCTCAGAACAAGTCGCTTTTGCACAAAAATTGGCCGATGCCAGCGCGGCGGTGATTCGCCCGTATTATCGTAGCGGTTTAGCGATTGACGATAAACTCGACGCCAGTCCTGTCACGCAAGCCGACCGTGAAGCCGAGCAAGTCATGCGCGCTTTGATTAATGCCGAGCGGCCCAGTGAAGGCATTATTGGCGAAGAGTTCGGCGCTGAGCGGGAAGCGGCGGATTGGGTTTGGGTGCTCGACCCTGTCGATGGCACGAAAGCATTTATCACGGGGCGGCCTTTGTTTGTCACCTTAATTGGTCTCTTGTACCGAGGTCGGCCGGTATTGGGCGTGATTAATCAGCC
>CAUPHX010000370.1:0-2913 GCA_963511125.1 uncultured Deefgea sp.
AACCCGCGTGGCGACACCATTTGGTGGGATGGCCCAATTGGCACCGTCGCTGATGCGGCTGCAGGAACTGATTTTGATGCGATTGCCAATGGATACGTCTCAATTACCCCGCTATCCGTTGATTTAACTTCACACCAGCAGCTCGATTTTATTTCCACGTGGGTGCAATCGTAATGTTGACGCTTGGTAGCGGAATGACGTCCTCGCGCACTCAAGCGCGCATGCTGGAGCGATTAAGGAGCCAAGGCATTAGCGAGGAGGCCGTACTGACCGTAATGGGTCAAATACCTCGACACGCCTTTGTTGACGAGGCGCTAGCGCACAAAGCTTATGACGACGTCTCTTTGCCAATTGGTTTTGGTCAAACCATCTCCCAGCCCTATATCGTCGCTCGAATGTCCGAATTGGTTTACGCTGTGCCAAAACGACAATTAATTTTAGAAATCGGCACCGGTTGTGGCTACCAAACCAGCATTCTCGCCAAGCTCTTCAAAACGGTACACAGTATCGAGCGTATCGGCGGCTTGGTTCGCAATACGCGTGATCGATTGAGTGAATTGCAAATTCACAATGCCCGACTAAGACACGCCGATGGTGGCAAGGGGCTGCCTGAACTGGCACCATTCGATGCAATTATTATTACTGCTGCAGCGCCAATTGTTCCTGAAAATTTAATGGATCAATTGGCAATGGGCGGTCGCCTCGTCTTTCCTGTGGGAAATGCAGACCAAGAATTGCGTATGATAGAGCGTCTGCCTGATGGATTTGCCGAAACGCGATTAGAAAAGGTTAAGTTTGTTCCTTTATTGCCCGGCACCATCTAAACAACCAAATTCAAAATTAAATAGCTTTTAAGGAGTATTTGCGTGAGTGCAATTCGTCTCAGCATTTTTTCTGCACTAGTTCTATCCGCTTGTACAAGTGCGCCTCACTCACCTGCACCCATTGTTGATAAATCACAGCCAAGCAACGCGACCGCACCTAGCGCCAAAGTAACACCTTTACAAAGTCAGGGTAATACCACTTTAGATAGCGCCAAAACCTACATCGTAAAGCCTGGTGATGGCTTGTATCGGATTGCCGTTGACCGAGGGATTCCTTACAGAAATCTAGTAGAGTGGAACGCAATCAGCGACGTGAATTCGCTTAAAGCCGGTCAGGTATTGCGCCTCTCACCCCCTGACGCACAGTCCGCACAGTCCAATTCAAACGTTGAGGTTCGTCCACTAGCCGATAGTGTTGTGGTTACTCCAACCACAACAGTGGCTCAACAAAAACAGACCAGCAATACAACCCTAAAATACCCTAGAGCCATCAAAGAGGGGTACTCTGAACAAACAGCCTCTTCGATCGCAAGCCAAGCCAATGGCGAAAAAGTTGTTCTAAAACAACAGAATTCAACACCCGTAGAAAAGTCAGTCGCAAGCAAACCAGTCGCATCTCCCGCCTCAATACCTAAAGTAGAAAATGCTGATAAAACAAGGCCTGCAGAGGTATCAGCCTCTGCTGTGAGCAATACCACAAGCACCGCTTGGGGTGCACCAACGATAGGAAAAGTTATTTCCCCGTTCACGGTGGAGCGCAAAGGTATTGATATAGCGGGGCAAATGGGGCAATCTATACTTGCGTCAGGAGGTGGTAAGGTTGTTTACGCCGGCACGGGCCTCAAGGGCTACGGAAAAATGATCATTATTCAGCATGCCGATGGTTTTTTATCGGCCTATGCTCACAACAACAAACTGATTGTCAAAGAAAATGATGTGGTAAAGAAGGGCGAGAAAATCGCCGAAATGGGGAATACCGACAGCGACCAGGTCAAGCTGCACTTTGAATTACGGAAGTTTGGCAAACCAGTCGATCCTAGTAACTATATAAAATTAAACTAGAGATACATCATGAACGATCAAGTTGATATGCTAGAAGAAGACCTCATTGAAGAGGAAGAGCTTGCTGAAGCTGAGGCCGAAGACGCAGAGTCGGAAGCCGAAAGCAAGGACGACTCTGATCGTTACACCGCAGAGAGTACGGGTGATGTCACGCAGATTTATCTTAATGAAATTGGGCAGAGCAAATTACTCACGCCGGATGAAGAACGTGCATTGTCGCGCCGCGTAGTGCAGGGCGATTTTGCCGCGCGGCAAAAAATGATCGAGCATAATTTGCGACTGGTCGTCAATATTGCTAAGCACTACATCAATCGCGGCATGACCCTACTCGATCTGATCGAGGAAGGGAATATTGGTTTAATGCATGCACTAGAGAAATTCGATCCTGAGCGCGGCTTTCGTTTTTCTACCTATGCAACTTGGTGGATTCGACAAAGTATTGAACGATCAATCATGAACCAATCGCGCACCATTCGCTTACCTGTTCATGTCATCAAAGAACTTAACGTTTATTTGCGCGCACAACGACATTTAGAAGCCAGTCTAGGTCACGAACCCTCCATTGAAGACATCGCCCATCTTGTTGGCAAAAATGTAGATGAAGTTCGTCGTGTTATGAGTCTGAATGAGCGTGTTGCATCGCTTGATGCGCCACTCGATATTGATCCCATGCTTTCCATTGGTGAGTCAATTCCAGATGAGCAGCATGATGGCCCTGAAGCTATTTTGCAAAATAGCGAAGTAGCAAAGTACGTCAAGGAGTGGCTCAAGCAACTCAATGACAAGCAAAGAATGGTGATTGAGCGCCGTTATGGACTTAATGGCTACGAAGTCTGTACGCTCGAAGATTTGGCCGCCAATTTGAGCTTGACGCGTGAGCGGGTGCGACAAATTCAAATTGAAGCGCTCGATCAACTACGTCGCATCTTACGTCGCTACGGCGTTGGTCGTGATGTTGTGTTGTAAGCTAAACTAGTTCTCCAAATAAAAAATCCAGTCGTTTGACTGGATTTTTTATTTGATGTAT
>CAUPHX010000371.1:0-2857 GCA_963511125.1 uncultured Deefgea sp.
CACAGGTGTTATTGCTGATATAAGTTCAACAAACCGTGATTTTACCGACAAAACATCGAAAGCCAAGCAAAATATACTTGCAGAATTAGATTGGCACTTTGCACTGCTCACTATCTTAGCTATTTTTCTGATCGCTTCGATACATCACTCATGCCAAATATCCGCTACCGCCACCCTGTATATTTCAACAAAATGACGCCTGAATTCACCCTGAATTTCTCAAACAATGGAGCAGAATCCAAAAAAATCTGCGTTTGTTCTGGTGTACAAAATCTCATCACGCGCTCGACGCCGGCCCAGCTGCACCAAGCTGCTATCGAAAACAACGACTTCACCCGCTCAGTCATTGCTTTAATAACGCCCCCTTTCCTGCACCATCTCGACCTTCAAACACGATGACAACCTTCAGACTTTTTTCCTGCACCCCGCGTTGCAATGTAAGCAGCTCAGCGTGCACGGTTTTTTGCTTTATCGCATTGCTTACCCGACAGTGATTCGACCGTTACTTTACCCACTACATTTTTTAACGACATAAACTGCTCATATTTGACGCACTGGCCATCAATAATTGTTTGGTATATTCATGCTTTGGCGCAGCAAAAACTTGCTCTAAGTCGCCACTTTCCATAACTCGCCCGTGCCGCAAAACCAGCACTTGATGCGCCAAAGCACGAACAACTGCCAAATCATGACTGATTAATATATAAGTTAAGCCAAATTTTTGCTGCAATTGGGCCAACAGCTGCAATACCTGCTGCTGCACAGTCGCATCCAGCGCCGAAGTGGGCTCATCTAAAATAATCACTTTAGCTTGCATAATTAACACTCGAGCAATTGCAATCCGTTGCCGTTGCCCACCAGAAAACTCATGCGGGTAGCGCTCAAGTATGTCAGCCCCCAAACCTACCTCGTTTAGCGCGGCAATAACACTTTCGCGCCGATTTTTTTTGCTCATCGTCGACTGATGCACTAACAAGCCCTCACCCACAATATCAAGAATGGTTTGGCGTGGTGATAAGGCTGCAAATGGGTCTTGAAACACAATTTGAATCGACTGCCTCGCTTGACGTAAGGCCGCCCCTTTGAGTTGATCAAATACCTGTAAAACCGAATTTTGATCCGCCAAAAGTACGCTACCCTCGCTGCGACCTGCCGCCAATAAGCGTAACAGTGCCAATGCCAGCGTTGTTTTACCGCTGCCCGATTCGCCAACCACCGCCAAGGTTTCACCCTTCATTAACTTAAAATCAAGCGGCTCAAGCGCCATCTTTAAGCCGGTACGAAACCAACTTCTCGCTTTCGGATAAGCATGAGTCAATTGCTTAACCTGCAAGGCAATCGGCGCAGAGTGGCTAAAGGGCGAAGCGACGCGACTAGGTCGTGCAGCCAGCAGTTTTTGGGTACACGGATGTTGCGGAGAAGAAAAAAGGGATTTTACTGCGGCAACTTCAACAATTTTTCCGCCCTGCATCACGGCAACACGATCAGCAAATCGGCGTACCAAATTTAAGTCATGGGTAATGAACAGCAATGCCATGCGATGCTTTGCTTGTAATTGAGTAAGCAAATCCAAAATTTGCGCCTGAACCGTCACATCCAGCGCGGTTGTTGGTTCATCCGCAATTAGAATATCGGGTTCTCCGGCCAAAGCCATCGCAATCATAACGCGTTGCCGTTGCCCGCCCGATAACTGATGAGGAAATGCAGTCAGCTTGTCTGCCGCATCAGAAATACCCGTACTGAGTAATAACTCACAAGCCTTATTTCTCGCAGCTTGAGCGCTATACCCCAAATGTAAACTAAGTACTTCACAGATTTGTTGCTCCACAGTTTGTAGTGGATTGAGGGACGTCATCGGCTCTTGAAAGATCATTGCGATTTTCCGCCCGCGAATCCCCCTCAATTCCGCCAAAGGCAGACGCAATACATCCCTACCCTGAAAATAGATTTCACCAGAAACATGCACGCCCGAATCCAGCCGTAAAATGCTTCGCGCCAGAACACTTTTCCCTGAGCCAGACTCCCCCACCAAAGCCAGTTTTTCACCCGCATGCAGTGAAAGCGAAACTTCGCTCACTACCGCTTCGCTTTGACCGGCAAACTGTATCGAGACATTGTTAATCGTTAAAAGCGCATGGTTTTCAGCTGGCTCAAACAACTTTTCTTCTAGACTCATAGCACAGTGCTCGATAAATAAAACCGATTACGGCCCGCAGACTTAGCTTGATACATCGCTGCATCTGCTTCGTTGAGCCACATTTCAGGGCTGCTCATGTGAGGATGCCACGGCGCAATACCAATACTTCCACCCAATGGCATAAGTTGCCCTTCATACACCAAAGGTTCAGACAACTTTTGCAATATTTTTTGCGCCAAGGACAGCGCCTGGCTAACCCCAGCCAAGCCTTGCACCACAATCACAAACTCATCGCCACCTAAACGGCACACCATATCGCCTCGGCGCACCACCGACTTAAACCTTTGCCCACATTCGATCAATACAGCATCGCCTGCAGCATGACCAAATTGATCATTCACTGTTTTAAAAAAATCCAAATCAATTAGATACAACACAGAATGTTGTGCCCGCACAGGAACGGCCAATAGGCGCTGTAGTTTGTTGATTAAACTCAGTCGATTCGACAGGCCAGTTAAGCCGTCCGACAAAGCCAAACGGCGCATTTTTTCAGCGCGGACAGCCATTTTTTCTGAATCTTTTTGTACATACTGCCTGATCACCCCCAAACGAAGATATTGGTTCACAAAACGCTGCGTAATTAACATCAACACGCCCAGAGTCATCGCCAAAACCAAAATCGCAACCACTTGATCAAGTTCTTTACTATTGGAAGTCAAG
>CAUPHX010000372.1:0-2836 GCA_963511125.1 uncultured Deefgea sp.
AGGCAAGACATATTTGGCGATGGAGTTAGTCCATGGCGTCGCGCTTAAGGACATCTTAGAAAAGCGCGGGACTCTGGCGATTCGTGATGCGGTGCGAATTGCCGAACAAATATTTGCAGCGTTGGCACACGCGCATGAACACGATGTGGTACATCGCGATATTAAACCGGCGAATTTAATGCTGACCAAAGATGGGCGTTTGAAGATTACTGATTTTGGTATCGCTCAATTGCCTGCTAGTGATTTAACCCGTACTGGCACAATTCTGGGTTCGCCGCGTTATATGTCACCCGAGCAATTAGCGGGGACTAAGTTAGATGGTCGCGCCGATATTTATTCGGCAGGTGTCGTTTTATATCAGGCCTTGACCGGTAAAGTGCCGTTCGACGGTGAAACCACGATGAATATCGTGTTCAATATTTTGCATTCTCAGCCTGTTGATCCAGTCGCATTAAATCCTGAAGTTCCGCCTTGGCTGGCGAGTTTGATCTTGCGCTGCGTGGCCAAAAAACGTGAAGATCGATTTGCTGGCGCCGAAGAAGTGGTCGCATTGATTCGAGCGGCTCGATCTAATCCGAGTGTGATTCAAAAACCCATTGATTTTGCTGTTGAGGCGCCACTTGAGGCTAGTCATCAAGCTTCTGTGGTACCGAACCCCGTCCCCGACTCAGCTGGCTCGCCGCTGTTGAGTTGGCTGAAACAGACCGCCGTGACCTTGAAGTGGATCGGTCAGCAATTTTGGCAACTACTGAATAGCATTGCAAAGCATCTGTGGCCGTGGTGTTTACTGGCGATGGCCGCGTTGAAAAAAAGCTTGCCCATTATCGGGGCAAAGTTGCATCTTGCGTGGCAAACCCTGTGGCCGTATGTAGTTGGTGCATGGCTACAATTCAAGCGCGGTTTTCTGGCTTTGCCCAAGCGAGGCCAAGCGGGCGTTATGGTGGCAGGCGTAGTTGCTTTGACTTGGCTCATGTGGCCAACACAGCAAAGCGAAATCACCGAGCCTGCACTCACTTGGTCTGAGCCAAATACGCAATACCAAACTGAGCCGTCTACAAAAGAAGTGCTGCCGCCAGCACCATTGGTCGTCACTTTGCCGCGTCAGGCGCCAAAAGTTGAAACAGAGTCCGTCGTTGAGCCTGAATCAGTAGAACCGGAAATTGTGGAGCCTAAGGTTGCAAAGCCCCCCAAGCCTAAAGTTCAGCAGCCCACCCAAGACGCTTCTTTGGGTGGGGGAATTCGTCGCTTTGGGCAATCTTTAGATTCGGCCTTTACGGAGGCGGTGAATTGCTTTAACGGTAAAGCGGCGTGCCCAACACCGGCGCCTAATTTGCATGACGATAAACGCCGGTAGCGGATGATTTAGTTGGTGGACTTGCTATTTTCCCGTGCGCGCACTAAAAAAATGACAGAAGAGAATGAAATTAGCTAATGCGAGTGTGTATTGGGCGGTGCATTCTTAATCCATATTAGTGAGCTAAAAATGCAATTCGATGAAATCCAAGCGGCCCATTTCAATACGCTGTCTCGTAATCCATTTCCACACGTCTTACTTGAACAAGCCTTATTGCAGCTCGGCGGCGGTGGCGTCGATGGCAGTAAATTTGCTAAGCAAGTCCTTACCGCCGCTGGATGGCGTCACGCTAGTGTTGTGTCGTATGGCAAGTACCCTGATGAGGCGGCGCTCGCGTTTAATAAAGTGCGTGCGGTACTCGAAACCAATGAAGACCCAGCGGCACTGATTGGAATATTGAGCGCACGTTAAGATCGGCAATGTAATTTATCTGGTATAGCTATCTGGCATAGCCATTCATAAATAACTGCACCGCACTCGCCACTTGTTGATTAATCTCGCTCTGGCTGGGGTTGCTTACCGATAGCTGCAGACGGCGGAGAATACCCGCATCACAGAGCGCCATAAATTGTTCGGCAGCGAGTTTGGGTTGCGGAATATTCAAATGGCCCGCTCGATTTAATTGCGCTAAATATTCAGACAGTACACTCATGCACAAGGCTGGCCCTGTCGACTCAATCAACTGGCCGAGTTGTGGGAATTGCATCACTTCGGCCAGCACGATACGAAATAATCGCTGTTGATCTTCTTGTAGCAAGCCGCCTAACCATTGACTACCAAATTGTGTCAGGACATTTTCAATCGGCGCAGCCATCAATTCTGCCATGTCGGGTATTTGCGCCTCTCCACCACATTCTCCTGTAATCAGCGCGACGAATAAAATCTCTTTGCTGGCAAAGTAATTGTAAATCGTGCCTTTCGACACGCCTGCCGTTTTCGCGATCTTTTCTACGCTGGTGCTGGCAAAGCCATGCTCCATAAACATCGTTCGTGCGCCGCTGAGAATTTGCGTGCGCTTGGTATCCGTGAGTTTGTTACTTGCTGCGCTCATAAGTCTTCCAAAATAAATGAGTAATACATATTGACCGAACCGTTCGGTCAGTTTAGCATCGTCACCACTGATAATCCAGTTTCAATATTGAAAGTAGATAATTTGCTCAAGCTTGGTTTGAACGATTTCAACCTACCATTTCGTAACGAACCTATGGGGAACGCATCACTTATGCGCTACCGTTTAAATTTATTGCTGATTGCGGGTTCCACTGTACTGAGTGCCTGCGCGGTGAATTTACCGCAGCCCGAAGCGGCACAATTAGCGCCGCAAGAACAGCACTGGCAAGCCAGTTCGCCCAGTGCGGTGCGCCTCGCTGAACAAAAAATGTGGTGGCAGGCATGGCAAGATCCGGTGCTGGATACGCTACTGAGTGCCGCGCAGCAAGCAAACCCCAGCTTGGACTTGGCGCAAGCCCGAATTCGGGAAGC
>CAUPHX010000373.1:0-2818 GCA_963511125.1 uncultured Deefgea sp.
ACTGCGCGTTCGGCTTGTTCGATTAAAGTACGGCGTGGATCAGCGTATTTCTTTTTATCTGCGTCGATTTCTTTGATAATTTGTTTCTGCATCGCGGCGGGATTGGCCAGCAGATTTTCTAGTTCGGCTTTTTCAGTACGCAAAGCCGTTAATTCTTGCTCAATCTTGATGCCTTCAAGGCGCGCTAATTGGCGTAGGCGAATCTCAAGAATGTCTTCGGCTTGCCGCTCTGATAGATTAAACGCTTCCATCAACGCAGATTTCGGTTCGTCCGAATGACGGATGATGCGAATCACTTCGTCGATATTCAGCAGAACCAGCAAGCGGCCTTCGAGGATATGAATCCTATCGTCGACTTGGCCTAAGCGATGCTGGCAGCGGCGCGCCACGGTGACAAAGCGGAAATCAATCCACTCGGCAATCAAATCGCGCAGCGTTTTTTGCCCTGGGCGGCCATCACGACCAATCGTAACGATATTGATTGATAAACTGCTTTCTAGGCTAGTGTGTGCCAACAACAAATTCATCAAGTCATCGGAGTTTTGGCGCGATGATTTTGGCTCAAACACCAAACGCACTGATTTATCTTTGCCAGACTCATCGCGAACCCGATCGAGCACACTAAGGATCAATTGCTTGGTTTGCACTTGATCTTGCGTCAGCGCTTTTTTGCCCTTCTTCACTTTCGGGTTGGTGAGCTCTTCGATTTCTTCGAGCACTTTTTGGCTCGATGTGCCGTGCGGCAATTCGGTGACAATCATTTGCCACTGACCACGCGCGAGTTCTTCTTTTTCCCAACGTGCGCGGACCTTCAAGCTACCGCGACCATTTTCGTAGGCGGTGGCGATGTCTTTGTGCGACGAGATAATTTGGCCGCCGCCCGGCAAATCTGGGCCTTGGATGTAGGTGAGCAATTCGGCAGTTGATAATTTTGGATTGCGAATCAGCGCGATACTGGCGTCAGCGACTTCGCCTAAATTATGCGACGGCATTTCAGTCGCCATGCCGACCGCGATACCGGACGCGCCATTCAGTAGCAGCATCGGCAAACGCGCTGGTAGCAAAACCGGCTCTTGGAACGCGCCATCGTAATTCGGCGTGAAATCGGTGGTGCCTTTGTCCAGCTCGCCCAGTAGCAAGTCAGCAACGGGCGTTAAACGCGCTTCGGTGTAACGATAAGCCGCAGCGCCATCGCCGTCGCGTGAGCCAAAATTACCGTGGCCGTCGATCAATGGATAGCGTAGCGAGAAATCTTGTGCGATTCGCACGAGTGCATCGTAGGCTGACTGGTCGCCGTGCGGATGGTATTTACCCAATACGTCACCGACAATCCGCGCCGATTTCATAGGCTTAGCAGTGGAGCTTAAACCCAGCTCGTGCATCGCGTATAAAATGCGCCGTTGCACCGGTTTTTGCCCGTCTTCGATTTGCGGCAAGGCGCGGCTTTTCACCACGCTCATCGCGTATTCGAGATAGCTTTTTTCGGCATACAAACCTAATTGCACCGATTCGCCATCGTCGGGCACGGTAGAGATTTGGGTCTCGATAAATCGGCTTGGGCCATTTGGGCTCAGCGCAATCGGTTCAATCGGCGTTTCTACGGGGTCGAGCAAATCATCAGACATGGGTCAAAGGCCAAAGTGAATCTAGGCGTCTATTCTAGCCGCCTGTGCCCTTAGGTTCAAAGCGCTAAAAATAAACAGATTCTATATGCTGATTTTCTAATATTGAAGTTCAGCACATAGAGTGAATGCTGCTATAGTTAAAACTCTATTGTTCTTGCGCAACCGAGTTTGAATTGGTCAATAAAATTTCTCTTCGTTTTGCGGTGAGTTTTGCTTTTGCGGCATTACTGTGCCTTGCGCTATGGCTGAGCAGTATGCTGCAACTGCGCAATCAAGAAAAAGTACTGCTTAACTTGGGCGCAAAAATCATGGTCGCCGAAGCGATTGATGTTCAGCGTCATTTAATTGAATTTCTACATATTCCTGAACAAAGCAATAAAATCCTCGCAGGCTTGATTAAAACTATGCAGCTCAAGCCCTCATCGAATTTAGCGATGTTGGAGGCCCCCATACGCAATACCGTCAAGCAAACCTTGGCCGATAAAACGGTATTAAGTGTGGTTGGTTTTGGCTCTGAGACCGGTAGCTATATTGGCTTTCGGCGTGAAAATCAAAGCCAAGTATTTAACTTATTGCTGCAAGACGATAGAACAGAACACGCGCTCAATATCTATCCTAGTGATCAACTGACGAGCCCGACGACCAGCATTAAAAATTACAACCCAAGAGTCCGACCTTGGTATCAGCCCGTCGCAGAAAAAAAGGTCATGCTGTGGTCAGATATTTACAGCAATATCGACGAGAAAAAAGCGGTAACTATTTCCCACTCCTCACCGGTTTTTGATGATCAGCAACGATTGCTGGGTGTCTTAGTGAGCGATATTCGGATTGATAAATTTAATCAGTTTCTAGTCAAACAATCGAGTCTAGGTACCGGCGCTATTTTTATCGTCGATGGCAAAGATCGCTTGGTTGCGCACTCATCGAATGACAGTGTTTTGGCCAATGGCAACGGCAGTACACCACGCGGAGAACGAATGCTCGCCAATGAAAGCAGCAACCCCTTGATTCTTTCCGCTGCTGCGCAACTCAAACAAACGAATCAATTTACATTTCAAGCCACACAAGGCCGAATTTACGCACACGTTTTGCCTCTGAACTATGCGGGCATCCAGTGGCGTATTGTGATACTGACCCCTGAACAAGACTTGCTAGGCTCTTTACGACAAGAGCAGCGGCAGACAATGTTGTTG
>CAUPHX010000374.1:0-2815 GCA_963511125.1 uncultured Deefgea sp.
ACGCATTCAGCCCCGAAACTGAATCAATTCAAAAAGACCACGGCATTTCGCCTGCGTGTAGAGCAAAGCGAGTTTGGCATCAACATGAATGATTTTTCGCTCAACACTGCAGATGTTCTGGTCGAGCATTACGCCGATGGCGCATTAGTCGGTTTGCAGCTGAGCTTTGCCCAGCCGATTGCCGATGACATGCTAGAGCATGCGAAACATATCGCTTTTATCATGCTGGATCATGTCTTGGGCGAATACGACTTTGCGATCAAAGTAGGTCCGGTCGATTTTTCCCTTGACGCCCCCAGCGCTCAAGCCACACCGTTAAGTCAATTTCCAATAGTCTTTGATGCATTCTGGGCGAATGATTTACAACATACAGCGATCTTCCCTAGCGGCGAGCATAATTGGGCGGGTTTAACTTTGTCCCACAAAGAAACTCCCGACGATAAAATCATCGTGTTCCGCAATGAATCCGCGCAATCTTTACTGGGCCGAGCCGATTTAATGTGGCGGCTACAAGTCAGTTACAGCGTATATGAGAATGCACAGTTAGATCAGGCTCGCGAATTTGAAGATCAATTCACAGCCGAAATCGAGCATTTCCAAGAAGGTATTTCGACTCAAATCGTCTTCGAGCAACAGACTCGAACCATGGATTGGCATGTATCCGATATTGAGAAAGCCAGCGCCATGGCACACGCCTTGGTCGCAAAGTTAGGCCATACCGACATTGAAATCAGCTGCGAATACGATCCACAATGGCACAGCTACTTGCGCTGGGTTGCTTAATAAAAAGCACTAATTCATCGACAAATAAAGGCGATGTTCAAATTTGGTGTTGATACAGTGCCACGAGGACTGAGTTAGAGCTTTACCGATTCGACAAATATTTTCGCACCGCCGCATTATGCTGATCGAGAGTTTCTGAAAATGCCGAACTACCGTCACCTTTGGCGACAAAATACACTGCCTTGGTGACTGCGGGTTGGGTGGCGGCAGTCAGCGCAGCTTCTCCCACCATCGCAATCGGCGTCGGCGGCAGACCTTTCCGCGTGTAGGTGTTATACGGCGTATCGGTACGTAAATGCGCTTTAGTAATGTCACCCTTAAACGCTTCACCGACGCCATAAATCACCGTTGGGTCAGTTTGTAATCGCATTCCTTGGCGTAGACGATTGCTGAACACGCCGGCCACCATAGGCCGATCCGCCGCTTTGCCGGTTTCTTTTTCGACTATCGAAGCCAAAATGAGCGCTTCATACGCAGATTTCAGTGGCAAATCCGGCTTGCGGCTGGCCCAAGCATCGTCGAGTTTTTGCTGCATCAAGCGATGCGCACGTGCCAATAGTTTGAGGTCAGAGCTGCCTTTGTCGATACGATAGCTCTCAGGAAAAAACAGACCTTCGGGCGACAAAGCACTAATCCCTAAGGCGGCGAGGATTTCCTCATCGCTCATTTTGGCCGTGTCATGCTTCAAGTAGGGATGAGTATTAAGCGCTTGCCGCAATTGTCGCCAATTCCAGCCCTCGATAATGCTGAACATCTGCAAATCAACTTCACCCTTGCCGATTTTTTTCATCAACATCCACGGTGAGATCGGTGCTTTGAGCGAATAACTGCCGGCTTTCAGCTCCGCATCTTTGCCTGAAATCCGCGCCAGCAGCACAAACAATTGGGCCGAATCAACCGCTCCTTGCCGCACCAATTGCTGAGCAACCGAATTCACACCGCCCGACTCAATCAACACCGAATGCGATGGCGGGCTAGGCTGCTCGGTCACCGCCCAACTATAAAACCACGCGCCTCCAGCAACCGCCGCTGCAAATAGGCCAAACAGCATTAAACCCAATAAGCGCCCCCAGATTGAAGCGGGTTTGTTCGGCGTTTTTCTTGGGGCTGATTTCTTCTTCGTTGTGGGTGCGGCCACGGCGTTTTACCTTATTAATCGTGATTCACATCGTTATTTACACTGAAACTATGCGCTATTCATCGGTCTTTTTCGCGCTCACATCGCTTTCTACGGCACTCTTTGCTCGCGCTTTCTGCCGCTGAACTTCGTAAAATTTTTGCACATTCGCCAGCTCTCGCGAGCGGAACATCGGCGGCAGACTCTTCCAAATCATTTTGCCATATTGCTTATCGACTAAGCGCGTATCGGCAATCATCAAGATACCGATGTCGGTTTCATCGCGAATCAAGCGCCCCGCCCCTTGCTTGAGCGTAATCGTCGCGTTGGGCAATTGATAATCCATAAACGGGCTGCGACCCGCTTTGGTGATTTGCTCCATGCGGGCTGAGAGTACCGGATCATCGGGCGGACTAAACGGGAGCTTATCGATCACCACGAGCGACAACTGATCGCCGCGCACGTCGATACCTTCCCAAAACGTTTGGCTGGCGACCAAAATTGCGTTCGGCTCTTTGCGAAATTGATCGAGCAATTCAGTGCGCGAGCCGGTGCCTTGCAAATACACCGGCCATTCCAACCCTGCTTCTTTAAGCTTTTCCAGCAGTAATTCATGCGCTTCACGCATCGCGCGTAACGATGTGAACAACAAAAACGCATGGCCTTGCGTGGTTTGCAATAAAGGCCATGCTTTTTCAACCACAGCACGGGTATATTCCGGCGTATTAGGCTGTGGCATCCCTTGCGGCACATACAGCACCGCTTGCTGTTTGTAATCGAAAGGGCTATCCCACGTTGCCGTTTCGGCTTTCCAGAGTCCCAACTCATGCTGGAAATGCGTAAAGTGATTGTTCACCGCCAACGTGGCGGAGGCAAAAATCCACGCGCGCGGATTCATATTGACTTGTTTTTGGA
>CAUPHX010000375.1:0-2780 GCA_963511125.1 uncultured Deefgea sp.
AAATGGGGCAGCGCCAATCCGCTGTAGTAGAGGCGACACCCTCTTAAATTAGATGAATAATTGTCTGGACTCTGGGGTCCACTTTACTAGGGCTGTACGTGACGTGCATAAACTGCAACGCTGCGCTGTCGCGATTTCAATACGCAGAAGCAGGGCGCAATCACCGTAATATCATCTTGCAGACGTGCTAGCATCTGCCAATCGATTCCTCCCAACTCAATCCATGACCACCATCGCCTTACTCAATAGCGCCAACGATCTCAGCCCAGCCGACTGGTCGCGGCTGGCGTGCGATAACGATCCATTTTTGAGTCGAGCATTCTTGGGGCTTGCCGAAAGTACCGGCGCAGCCAGCCCTGATTTGGCGTGGCAGCCCATGCATTTGCTGTTGCAAGATGAGCAAGATCGCCCGCGTGCGCTGTTGCCACTGTATTTGCGCCAACATTCCTTTGGTGATTTTTCGCGCGATTGGCAATGGGAGCAGGCATGGCAAGCGGCGGGGCTGGCGTATTACCCTAAATTGGTTTCGGCGATTCCGTTTACGCCCTCACCGGGGCCGCGCTGTGTTTTAGCGCAAAACGAGCCAGAAGCAACGCGTGCCGAACTGATCGCAGCGGCAATTCATGTGGCGCAAGAGCTAAAGGTCTCATCGTGGCAATGTTTAATGGTGCAAGAAACCGACCGCGCCGCATTGACCGAAGCTGGATTACTGATGCGCAGCGGGGTGCAATTTCACTGGCAAAATCAGAACTACGCCGATTTTGACGACTTTTTGGCTACGTTTACCGCCATGAAGCGCAAAAAGCTCAACCGTGAACGACGCTATGTCAGCGATTCTGGCTTGCGTCTCGCGACCTTGCACGGCGATGAAATTGACGCTGCGAGCTGGCAAGCGATTTACCGCCAGTATGGCGACACGTTCCGCCGCTATGGCAATCATCCGGCGTTTTCGCTGGAATTTTTCCAGCAACTCGCCGCACAAATCGGCCGCGCGATGGTCGTTTTTGTCGCCTATCAAGGCGACGACTTGGTCGCATCAGCGATTTGTTATCGCAGCGATACCGCGCTATTTGGGCGGCATTGGGGCGCCGATGTGGAATGTCCTGGCCTGCATTTTGAGCTGTGCTATTACCAAGGCATTGCTTACGCGATTGAGCATGGCTTGCAGACGTTTGAGCCGGGTGCGCAAGGCGAACACAAGCTGGCGCGAGGCTTTGCGCCGATTACGACGTGGACTAGCTACTGGATTGCCGATCCGAGAATGCGCCACAGCGTCGCGCAATTTATCGCCCGCGAAGCGGCCGCCACGGAAAACTATCAACTCGAAATGGCCACGCATTTGCCGTTTCGCCAAGAGGCTTAATTCATCAGATTAGCTCATCAACAAGCCTATTTCGTCATTCCGGCGAAGGCCGGAATCTAGCTACAATCGTGATTTGGCCATTGCTCTGGATACCGGCTTTGCCTTTAGGTACGCAGAGCGCCGCCGGCATGACGATGACTGAGATGGCTCAATGTACGAGTAAATCATGAGGTATCGCAGTTGTCTCTTTATTGCAATCAAATTGCAGTTTCATCACATTTCAATATTTGATACTTAAGCTGAAGCTATTTTCCAGCCCCGCAGGGCGGAGTTGCTTATGTATGCCAGCAGTGACAAATTAATACTTTTAGATGCCGATGGCACCATTATTGACGCTTTTAGTGCGATAGAAGCGGCATTTACCCAGCACGGCATGGCGATTGGTGATTTGGATCGTTTCCAAAAACGGCGTAATTTATTCAAATATCTGGGTGGGATTAAAGAATTCCCGCGCAATTTGGCGAAAAGTTTGGGCAATTCTAATCGCAAGGAGCTGATCGGTACGCTCACCGACATCTACCGCGAAAGCGCGCAGCTTTACCCCGGAATTGCGGCTTTATTGCAGCAATTGCTGGCAACGCCCGGCATTCGAGTTGGCCTTGTCACCCGCAATGTCACGCACGAGCCAGCGATTACGCTCAGCCGCCTTTTTGCGCGACATGATTTAGACATTCAGCAGCTGGATTTTTTTAGCTGCATCCCGTTGAAAACGCCGAAAACCGAGTATTTCAGTACTGCACTCTCGCAGCTAGGCATCAACCCCGCGCGCGCGTTTGCTTGTGGCGACGAACATAAAGATTATCTATCCATGCTGGCGGCAGGATTTAATCCGTTTATGGTGTCGTACGGCTTTGAAGACTTTCGCCGCCTCACGCTCAAATACGCAGTACCCGAAGTCATCATCTCCCGCACGCCCGAAGCACTGAGCCAGCGAATTCGGCATGCCTTTGATTTGCCTGATGCGCTAATGCAACGCCTCAATTAAGCCAACGACTCGTCACGGGGCAAAACCCATCGCCTCGCCGATCTACCCGCGACCACTGCTGAGCATTATTTACCAAGACAACGGTGAGCCAAGCCGCCACAATCAGCCCATCTTTTGTTGACCGATTAAAGCCATGCAACGCCGAAGCTTTCTCGCGCTCCTTGCCAGCCTACCACTGGCGGCCAGAGCGCAAACCTCACTCGATGATTTACAAGCCGAAGCGCAGCGGCGAACCAAAATCTTTCATCAGCAAGTCGATCAACTGGCAAACAGCCAGCCCAAAGCCATCTATTTCAATGCCGCCGATCCTGTCATCGGTGCAGCCAAAGCGCAGCGTAGCGTCTTGGTCTTCACCGACTTTAATTGCCCCTATTGCCGCAAAATGGACGCCATCTTGCAGCAAGTCGCGCAGGGCACAGCGGTGCGGTTTGT
>CAUPHX010000376.1:0-2778 GCA_963511125.1 uncultured Deefgea sp.
AATGCCTGCATGGGTATATCTATGTGGGTATTGATAATAAAAGGCGCCAATCAAATACCCTTTGCATCTATTTTCTATCTCAGCGAGCGCAATCCTTCAATTGGATTGCGCCTTGCCCGCTCAAATTACGCCAAAGCCAAAAATTCCTGCACCAAGGCAATTTGATCGTCATGTTGAAACATCGTCGCGTGGCCGATACCGGCTAATTCGACCAAACGCGCTTTCGGGCCGCGCTGCGTCATTTCGATTGCCGTGTTATGCGTTAACAAATCGGATTGCTCACCGCGCACCAATAACACCGGACATTGAATCGCATCGTAAGCGCGCCATAACTGCGCCTCGCCGTATTCGGCACTTTCGGCGGTCATCCCCGCGAACGGCATCGCAATCTGCGGATCGTAATTACGCGCCCATTGCCCGTCGGCCTGTTGCGCTAACACGCCCTGCGCTAACACGCCCTGCGCTAAAGCCGTCCATTGCGCGTCGCTGTGCGGGCCAAACGGCTGGCAAATTTCGCGCAAATATTGCTCTGCTTGTGCAAAACTAGCAAAGCGCAGATCTTTGCTCAAATAATCAGCAATCCGCAACATCGCCGACAATTCCAGCCGTGGGCCAATGTCATTCAAAATCAGCCGTGAAATAGGGCTATTGGGTAATGACGCCAAACCCATGCCAATCAAGCCGCCCATCGAAGTACCCAACCATTCCACCTGTTGCGACTCATCTTTGAGCACCCGCGCCAGCAGCGTCACCATATCGCTAATATATTGCGGCACTTGATACAGCGCCGGATTGGCCAAGCGCCCTGATGCGCCGCGCCCCACAACGTCGGGGCAAATCACCCGCACTTGATCGCACAAACGACGCGCCAGCGTATCAAAATCAGCTCCCGCTCGCGTCAAACCATGCACACACAGCAACACCCGTGGATTATCTGGATCACCCCATTCGCGGTAAGCCATCGGATGCAAACCGATTGGAGAAATACACTGAACCGATTTCATGCGCGCTTGCATCATTGAATGTCACCTGGCTTGATTTAAAAATGAAGTAAGGGCGAAGAATAAAATATTAATTATTATCTAATTCCGCCACCCGATGCATATGCATTTGTCCAATGAACTTGAGTGACAGCACCCGACCCAAAGCGGAACAATTTATTACTTATCAACAATAATCAAGGTGCCATAACTCCCTGCTTCTACTGCATGCGGAATACCAGCTTGGATAATAAATAACTCACCAGCATTAACCTCAATGCTGGTGCCATTTAGTGATAAATTCATTTTTCCTTCCAGCACAATTAATGCTTCGTCAAAATCGTGAACTTCCTCAGAAAATTCTGATTCATCCATTCGTAGTACTTTGATATTTGCACCCGCAGCTTGCCCTAAAATTGTCGAGCGCCATGTATGCGATAGCGATAGTGCCTGTGCATTTAAGTTGATTTTTTTCATTTATTGAGCGAGAAGTCCGCAAGAGTTTTTATTCGTATAAAAGTCTGTTATTTTCCGACTGCTGTCTGCCACCCAGTTTAACCCAGTCGTTTCAAGTTGGCATTAACCCTCGTTTGAGGGGGAATTGGTCAGCGTGCTGGCTATGCTCGATGAATGTGGCTGGATAGATTGAGCCAGATTCCGCATTAATTGGTATGGTCACCCAATAAGTCGCCCTGTGCACTCTCCATTTCAAACATAAAAATCGACGCTCAAATTTTGATTTGACCCGCCTACAATATTCCCGATTCCTGTCCATCTTCATCCGTATGGGCGCCACCCACACCCCACAAAAAAATGGCGATTGAGGGTTTTCAACTCGCTGCTAAAGACCCAGCAGCAGTTGAACAAGTCTATACAGGCACTCAGGGATTACGCTGGCTGAGGCTGGCTCGTAAGTCGCCCCAATCACGCTGTCAAACCCGTGATCTATTGGCAAATGCTAAAGACAAACCATCATTTTTGAGTGTTGTGCTGATTGGCCCACTCAACAATCGTCGTTAAAAAGCCGGTGGCGAATGCACCGTCGGCGGCGATGAAATAGCGCAGCGTCAACCACCACGTCCATTCGCTGGGGAGTTGCATTGCGTAAACTGACGAGTTCAGCATGGTGTGATCGGCATGCGGAATCACCGCGACCCGATGTTGCGGCGGGTTGGAGCGCTGTAGTAATTGGCGAAACGCATTCGAATTGCTTGCCGCATCGACATTCAAATCATCTTGACCCCAAACCGCCAACAGCGGCGTTTGCAATGCGGCCAACTGCTGCTTGGAATTGGCGTCGATATTAAGCGCAATAAACTGATAGCGCTCGGCCGCAAGCAGCTCGGTGTTTGCGCCTATCGGCGCGGGATTTGCCGTTAAATAGGCCTGAAACGCACGGCGATAATCCGCAAAACTCAATGCCAGCGACGGTTGCGGTGCCGCGCTTTGCCATGCAATCACTCGCTCGGCTTGCTCAGCCATTAGTCCTGCGCGTTTTAAGCGTTGGCGGGTAAAAAACTCACCTTGTTGCCGCCAATCGACCGCCGCGCCCACCGTGATTAAAAATGCGGGCGCGGGTGTCAAAGTAGCCACTTCGGGCAGCACCCAACCGCCTTGTGAAAAACCCATCACGCCGATCGATTGCGATTTGATGTCGCGACGCTCGGCCAATATCAGCATGGCTGCAGCCGTTTCTTGCGCCCGCTGCTGCATGGTTTGTTGCAGCCAATCCCCACTCGACTCGCCCGTGCCTGGCTTATCCCATGTGTAGCAAGCGATCCCCGCGGCTAGAAATGCA
>CAUPHX010000377.1:0-2726 GCA_963511125.1 uncultured Deefgea sp.
AACCAGTGAGGCCATTTCGCTGGATGAATTTTTAATGCCTCGCCCTTCGTCGTCTGTTTTGGTGAAAGTCAAAGGAGATTCAATGCTGGAAGCTGGTATTTTGGATGGTGACATTGCCGTAGTGGAAAAGCGTCACGCGGCACTTGTGGGCGACTTCGTTGTGGCCATTGTGGATAATGAATACACACTCAAAGAGCTTGGCAAAGACAAGCAGGGTTATTTTTTAATCCCGCATAACGCTGATTTTTCAATCATTCGTCCAGAATTAAGCCTTGAAATTTTTGGTGTGATGGTCGGTTTGATTCGTAAGTATCGATAATTTACTGGAAAACACATGAGTGACGTTCTTTTATCCCCGCTTGGCAAAACAAGCGATTACATCACTGAATATACACCGTCCTTACTCTTCCCTATTCCGCGCGAACAAAAACGCAGGGAAATCGGCATTGAGTCGACGTTGCCTTTTTTTGGTGTTGACATCTGGAATGGGTACGAGCTGTCTTGGCTAAATAGCAAGGGCAAACCGCAGGTGGCGATTGCCACTTTTCATATTCCAGCAGAAAGCCCAAATATTATCGAGTCAAAATCATTCAAGCTTTACTTGAATAGTTTTAATCAAACCAAGCTCGAAACTTTTGAGGCGATCAGAACCACCTTGCAGACAGATATTTCTGCGGGTGTCGGTGCTTCAGTTGTCGTTAAGTTGACCGAGCCAGCATTGTTTAATCAATTCAAATTCGGCGAACTCCAAGGCTACAATATCGACAATCTCGATATTGAGGTCAGCGTTTATGCGCCACAGACTGGTATATTGCATTGCGACCCTAGCGATCGGACAATTACTGAGGTGCTCACTTCGGATCTTTTAAAGTCGAACTGCCTCGTTACAGGTCAGCCCGATTGGGCTAGTGTGCAAATTCAGTACACGGGGAATACCATCAACAGAGAGAGCTTGTTGCGTTATTTGATTTCATTTCGTAATCACAACGAGTTCCACGAGCAGTGTGTTGAGCGTATTTTTGTCGATATTATGCGTGACTGCGCACCGCTTAAGCTGGCAGTTTATGCGCGCTATACTCGGCGCGGCGGCTTGGACATCAATCCATTTCGAACCAATTTTAATGCTGAGCAGCCGAGCAATTCGCGCACAGCACGGCAATAAGGATAGACAGTGCTCGAAACTATTACATTAGGTGGCGGCTGCTTTTGGTGTCTGGAGGCGGTTTTTCAGCAGGTTATTGGCGTCAAAAAAATTGACTCTGGCTATATGGGTGGCCACGTCCTTGAGCCGCAATACAAGCAAATTTGCCAGGGCGATACGGGTCACGCAGAAGTTGTCCGGATGGAGTTTGATTCAGCCGTCATTAGTTTCGAGCAACTACTCGACATTTTTTTTGTAATTCACGACCCCACGACACTCAATCAACAGGGTAACGATATTGGTACGCAATATCGTTCTGTTATCTTTACAAATGACTCGATTCAGCACGACATTGCCGTCAATAAAATCAATGATTTGCAGTTGGGTTCTTTAGGGCCGGCTGTCACTCAGGTGCTGACTGTTTGCCAGTTTTGGCCGGCAGAGGTTGAGCATCACAACTATTACCAACAACATGCCTTGCAGCCATACTGTCGTGCCGTCATTGAGCCTAAGTTGCGAAAATTTCTAAAGCATTTTGCGGCTATCGCTAAGTAAGTGCGGATTTGTTACTTCTTGCGTGGCACACGCTGCACGCAAGAGGCTATAATTACCATCTTCCAAAATCATCAAAGAGCCGCGCCATGTCGCCGCGACTAGACCTACTGCAGCCCTACCCGTTCCAAAAGCTACGTCAGTTATTTGCTGAGATTACCCCTACTCCACAGCTAAAGCACATCAACTTGTCGATTGGAGAACCGAAGCACCCTGCGCCAAAGCTGGTTAAAGATGCTTTAAATGACAATATGGCGGGGCTGTCTAGCTACCCTGCTACTTTGGGTTCAGATGAGCTACGCCAAAGTATTAGCGACTGGGCCTCACGACGTTACAATATACCCGCACTGAATATCGCCACCGAAATTTTACCTGTAAATGGGAGTCGTGAAGCGCTATTTGCCTTTGCGCAGGCGGTCATTGATCCAACAAAACCCAACCCTATCGTCCTCTCGCCAAATCCGTTTTATCAAATTTATGAGGGTGCTGCACTGCTTGCTGGTGCAGAGCCGTGGTTTGTTAATTGCACCGCAGTGCACCGCTTTCAGCCCGACTGGGATAGCGTACCTGAACATGTATGGGCAAAAACTCAGTTGGTTTTTCTTTGTTCACCAGGAAACCCGACGGGTGCTGTGGCGTCACTGGCTGACTGGGAGCGTTTATTTAAACTCTCTGATCAATATGGATTTGTAATTGCTTCGGATGAATGTTATTCCGAGATTTACTTCGGCGACGAAAAGCCGCTGGGTGGCCTAGAGGCTGCAAAGCGTCTAGGGCGCGACTTTACCCGTCTAGTGATGTTTTCATCGCTCTCAAAACGCTCAAACGTACCCGGAATGCGCTCTGGTTTTGTGGCTGGCGATGCGGCCATTATTGCGAAGTTTTTGTTATATCGCACCTACCATGGCTGTGCGATGAGCCCAATGGTGATGGCGGCGAGTGCAGCGGCATGGAATGATGAAGAACACGTTATTGAAAATAGAAAGCTATACGCCGAGAAATTTGCTGCTGTAACTCAGGTATTGCAGACAAC
>CAUPHX010000378.1:0-2710 GCA_963511125.1 uncultured Deefgea sp.
ACCGTCACGATCACCACCAATCCAGCTACCCACTTGAATAAAGTTAGGCAATTGAATCGGCTCGCCATTCATTTCTGAAAATTTGTCTTCCAAATCTTGGTACAAACGCGGAATTTCATGCAAGAAGGTATTGCGGAAAAAGGTTGAACCATTTTCGATTTCATCCTGAACGGTCAATTTCACCGTACGCACTTCGCGGGTTTGCCACAAAGTGAGCATCACCCGTTCCATTGCTTCTTGGTTATCACGGGTTTCTTCCGGCGTCATCTGGCTGCGATCACGCTCAGTCAACAAGGCCGCCAAGGCGTTGTGGCAATTTAAAATTGTTTTGCGTTTCACTTCCGTTGGATGCGCGGTCATCACCGGCGCAATCAAGGTATCGGCCAATAGGGCCAACATTTCTGTCGGTTTCACATTACGCGAGATCAAATCATCAATCACCGCAGAAATACTGCCGCGCTGCGCTTTCGAACCGGCAATTTTATGTGCACGGCGGCGACGATTATGATGCAAATCCTCTGCTATATTGGATAAGTGCGAAAAGTAGCTAAAAGCACGAACGAGTGCCAGCGTGGTCGGCATGTCCAAAATAGCCAAAGAGCGCGCCAGTGCTTTACCCGCATCGGGTTCATGGCCCTGGACATAACGGAAAGCCAATTGGCGAATCGCTTCAATTTGTTCAGCAGTCGCAGCACCTGCCTGTTCACGAATCGTGTCAGACAACAAGGCAGCTAGGAGATCAAGATCCCGCTTTAGGGGCTGGTCTTTCTCAGCAATAGGTAAGTTCACAGGCATCGGGCAGTCCAACAAATTAGAAGTTCAAGACAATATATTGTTGGCATTTTACCAAACTATGCCGTTTTCTGCCCCATTATGTGGCAGCAACCTTTTCTTTCTGGGCGATTGCCACATGCCACAATTTACCTTTCAAATCCTGAATGTTGTTGCCGAGAAACCACTTTCTGGCGACCCGCTGATTTTTTTTATTACCGATGCACTACCTAGCGCTGATATTTGTCAGGCTTTGTCGTATCAAATGGGCGGTGTTGAAGTCGCATTTTTTAGCCCCAGCACACTCAAACTATTATGTTTTACACCCCAGTACGAATTACCGATTTCAGGCCGAGCTTTGCTGGGTGCCGCAGCACTACTTCACCAACAAGACCCTCGTTTTAAATCAGCACACGTAGCAACCGACGTAGGCACAGTGGCCATAGAGTATACGAATGAAAGTGCCGGATTCATTTGCCCAGCGGGCAGTACCCGTCCCTGCGTGCGTGGGCACCTCGAAGTAGCTCAAGCACTCGATATCAATGCCAAAGATATTATCAACCCGATATTATTTGTAGACAGTGGTCTTGAGCAGCTGATGATTCAAGTACGCTCTCGGCAAAGCGTCTTACAAGCCAAGCCCCACCCCGCACTGTTAACGCATTGCCTAGAAAGCCCCAAGTCACTGGTTCAAGCAACAATCTGGAGCTTAGAGCACGATTTGATTACGCTACGTTGCTTTAGCGCCAATCCATTTCAGATTAGCGAGGATTTTGCCTCTGGGATTGCTGCAGCCAATATTGCCAGCTATTTAATTGCAACCGGCTCCAAAACGCCTTTAAGTTTTAAAGTCGAGCAAGGCCATACCATTCAGAAACTCATCAGTCGCTTAGCGATTATTAACGTCAAAGTGGATCTACAACTACACGTACACGTCAATGGGAAAGTAAATATTTTGGGCCGCGGGATAGTTGAACTCTAATGTTCAAAGGCGTCATGCCGTTATAAAAGCCCTTGATATTTGATAACCGGAGGAAACAATGCCCCGAACTCGGTATCTAAGCGTATTTAAATACGCCTTATTTAAATCGCGGTTAATGGCGGCAGGCCATTCGCTGCCCGTGCGGTTTGACAGGCTGGGTTGGGTTGGCCCAGTTCGTCGTGCACATAAAACTCACGACAGGTGCTAGAGCGGTGATGATAAATACTGCAACGGCTGCTTTTGCCCACTTCACCTTCAAAGCACACACAACGCGGTTTTTCTTGATTCGTTCCGGCCATCGCAGCATAAAACGGCGTGATTGGAATGACTTTATCGGCGGGAACACCAATCGCGTCTTCGGCTAAACCGCCGGCAATTTCACCGACATAAAACGACACGCGAAAGTGATTACAGCAAGCGCCACAGCTGGCGCAAACATGGTCGTCGCCATCGGGCATATCGACAAACACGCGGCCATCGTCTTGGATTAGTTTGATTTGTTGGTCTGGTGAATTCATGGTTACTTTTTATAGGTATTGCTATCTGGCGTTTATTGAATAAAGTCTATGCGGCAATACATCGTTATTTTTTGATGCTAATAAAAATTAGTTCACGCAAATCAAAGCATCAGTTTTTTTTACCATGGTCGCGCTAATGCCGCGCGGCACTTACTATTCTTTGCTTCGCCAAAGAAAGTAAGCAAAGAAAGGCGACCCGAGCCGAAGTCGGCTCCGCCGTCCCCTCTCTCGTCGCGAGCCTAGGGTCTCGCTCCTCGCTCTGCCTTCGCTTTAACGGGTGGATTTAAGCCCCAGCTCGACGAGCGCAACTCAGTATCAACACGTGATCTGAACATTGCATATTTTTAACATGTATAGCCATCTAGCTCATATTTATTGGTGTCTATATGACTATACATCATGATATTAAGCGGCTAAAACTGCGTTCTGTTTCAGAATC
>CAUPHX010000379.1:0-2670 GCA_963511125.1 uncultured Deefgea sp.
CAGAAATCTTTAGGTTGGGTGGTGATGAATTTATCGTATTACTCGGAGCGCAACATGTACAGTCATGGATTATTGCCGTGAGTGGCCGTGCCAAGCAGTTAGCTCAGGACTACGGTGTAACATTTAGCATCGGTATAGCCCATTTTTGCCCTGAAAATCCCATCACGAGTGATGAATTAATCAACCAAGCTGATTCTGCAATGTATGCAGAAAAATCAGCACGGCTAGGGTTTGGTTTATAAGGTGGCTCCGGATTATTATATGTAGCAATCACATAAGAATGACTGTGCATCGCTGACTACGCTTTGAATCGCCGCGAAAATCGCGTCAGCAGCGCTAAGAAACCAAGCGTTAACAGTCCCTAAGCCAGTATTCTTATAAATCCGTCGGTACTTGCGGCATAAATGCGCCGCTGCCGAGAATGCCCCACGCCATCCAGCCAGCAATCAGCGCATAAATAATCCGTGGTAGCCATGCAGCAAATTGGGTGGCGGTGTGTTCTAGTTCGTTGCTGAGTTGTGCCGCGACGCGTTGTAGCATTTCGGGTAGCGTACCGCTGGTTTCGCCTGTTTTGACCATCGCAATCAGCGTTGTATTCGCCAGCCATGGCACGAAAGTGAGCGCTTCGCTGAGGCTTTGCCCACGTTGTAATTGCCGTAGCAACGGCTTGCTCTGACTTGCTAAATACGCGCTGTGGATCGTTGATTGCGCAATTGGGATCGCTTCAAACATCGACACGCCGGCGTGTAGTAGCAGCGCGAGACTATCGACAAAATCCCGCTGCTTACTGCGCAAATACCAAGCGCCAAATAGCGGTACTTGTAGCAATGCCCGTGCCATTGCTGAAGATGTATCTTTCTCAATGCTTTTGAAAATAAGCTTTCCGAGCAGATACATCACCGCAATAGCGGCGAGCGGCATCACGATGCCCAATAAGTAACCGCCAGCGCTCAACGTGCCCATGATCAGTGCGGGCAGTGGATTGATCAGTAATCCCAGCAGTAACATCAAAGCGGGTAGCGCCAATTTGGCGCGGATTTGTTTGGCTAAACGCGCATGCAGCGCCGCTTGCTCGGCCAAACGCGTATACGTCGCGGCGGGGCTACCGGCTTGGCAGGCAGCAGCAATCAGCGCGGTTTCGAGTGAATTAAATATGCCTGCTTGCGCGCCCGCTTGGGCAATGGTTTTCCCACGAGTGAGTGCTTTGCGCATGGATTCTAAATGAGGCTGATAACGCGCAGGCAAGTTGATGGTGGCCAATGCATGACCCGTTGCTAATCCTGCGCGCTCTAAGGTCGCTAACTGCGAATATAGCTCGGCTCGGACTTGCCAAGGAAGTGATGATTTGCTTTTCATGGACTGAAGTATTGCCGATCTGCGGCGTAAAGGCGAGGGTGCCGGTTGACAATACGCCGCCATTCGGTTGCAATACAGGCTTGAACGACAAGAGAGGCGCCTTGCCCAGGTCGTATTGCCGAGGAAATCATATTCCGCCGACGCAGTACTAGGGGGTGCAAGGCCGAAGTGTTTGACGATGTGATGCGTCAAATGCTGGTTACAGAGGCTGAATCCTCTGGACTGTCAGTAGCCCAATCATCGGCTGCTGGAGTGCTCTTGGTAATGATTTTTCCCTAGGCTGCGTTTTGCTTGCCACATCATTACCGCACTTTTCCTCTCTCCAATCGTCTTTAAATTGGAGAACTGCATGACTTCTGAACTGAACCCTCAAAATACCACCCTTTGGACCGCGATTATTACGCCGATGCTGGCCGATGGCGCTATCGACTTTTCCACATTCACGATGCTGTTGCGCGAACAAGAATCTGCCGGCAACGGCGTCGTATTGCTCGGCTCAACGGGCGAAGGTAGCAATCTCAGTCTCGCCGAGCGCAAAGCTGTGGTTGAACACGCTTGTGGCTTGAATTTGGCGATGTCATTGATGGTGGGCGTGGGCGGCTTGGATTTGCCGAGCCAGCTTGAATGGTTGGCTTTCTGTGAAACGCAGCCAGTCTCGAGTTATCTGCTGGTGACGCCGATTTACGCCAAACCGGGTGCAAATGGCCAGCGCCGCTGGTTTGAAGCTTTGCTCAATGCGGTCAGCAAACCCTGTATGTTGTACAACATCCCATCGCGCGCAGGGGTGCCGCTGGCGGAAGCGGCGATTGCGGGCTTGCTCGGTCATGCGAATTTTTGGGCGGTCAAAGAGTCGGGCGGTAACGCAGTGCGTTTTGCCGAGTTGAAAGCCACGTATCCGCAAATTGCGTGGTATTCGGGCGACGATGTGCTGTTTGCCGAGCATGCCGCGCTGGGTGCTTCTGGATTGGTATCGGTCGCCAGTAATGTGTGGCCGCAGCAAGTTGCGGGCTGGGTGAAGCAGGGTTTGGCCGGAGAAGCGATTGGCGACGCGCTACGCTTGGCATCGGAAACGCTATTTATCGCGCCAAGCCCCATCCCAACCAAAGCGATTATGTATCATCAAGGGCGCATCGCATCGAATGAATTGCGCTTGCCGCTGTGCGCGGATGATTTGGCGTCACTAGCGCCGATTTTGGCGAAAGATCAGGAATTAACGGCGCCAGTCTAATTCTATAGTTATGGGTATTGCTATCTAGGTGTTTAGTTTCGTGTGATCATGTCCCCATGCGTAGCTGGCCCTTGTTTTTGGCGAGG
>CAUPHX010000380.1:0-2667 GCA_963511125.1 uncultured Deefgea sp.
ACGATCCCCTATCTCGACGAAAAAGCACGTGGACTACAGGATCATTTAGTCGGCATTTATCAAGGTAAAACTTTGGATGATGGCGCGACCCCCAAGCAAGTCCTACCTACGCTACTGGCCTTTTGGAACGACATGGGCGATGGCTACCGTCTTTGCATTAAACAAGCATCGCAAAGCGCGCCGCGTAGCCTTGATAAAGAACTTCAACTCTTTACACTGCGTGGACTCATGTATTTTTCTGAGCAAGCGCGCTGGGCTTATCTTCGCTACATGGAATTGGACAGCCGCACTTGGCGCAACTTGAATCGCCTGTATTTGTTTGCCGAACAAAAAGGCTTTGCGACCCAACCTTTGCAGCCCTACCCTAACGCTGAAATCACCGACATTCGCCGTGAATTCATGCAATTACTGATGCTGTCCTTAGCCATTCCAGAAAAACTACAGCCCGCGCAAATTGAGCTAGCAGCCCAATGGCTCAAACGCTGGGCGAGCCGCGTTGATTTAGAAAGCCAAATCAAACCCAATCGGCAGCTATTTGCAATCAACATCGCAGGTTCCACCCCGCCAAAACGACTGCGCCGCGATATGGTCGGTGAAAATTGGCGCTATTGGTTTACCGAAACCTTAACGCTACACATTAAAGAAACCATAGAGAAACTTCAGCAGGGCGAAGACCCGATTGAACTCGGCTTGCCTGCAGAATCAAATCAAGCGGCGAATCTCGATTTGATGCAACACCTCATTAACCTTTGGTCACGTGATACGCCGGCCCCTGTTCGAAAAGCTGAGCGCCATTCCTCACAAAAATCAATCAAAGTCACGCGTGGCCTCGATGATGTGATCGGCCATCTGCGTGGAGACACCAGCACTGAAACTCAATCACGCTGGAGTATCGACAACGAAAGCAAGACGGGTATCGGTGTAAATTATCAAACGAGCCGCGATGATGAACTACAAGTCGGTGAAATCGTCGGTTTAGATGGTGTCGGAATGAATCCTGTTTCAGTAGGGATCGTACGCCGCATTACTAAAAAGCGCGACGGGCAAGTTAATGTCGGCATTGAAACGATTTCTCAAACACCGATTATTGTTGAGCTGACGCCACTACTGGGCAACCGTAGCTTTTTTGGTGTGTATTCACCCGAAAATAACACCATCAACCAGAATCGTTTCTTGGTCGTGCCGCAGGCTTTTTTTGCCGACAAACGCGAGTTACGACTTGCGGCGCAAGGTAAAAGCTACCGCATACGCCTATCGCCAGCAATCGAGCACACAGCCAATGCATCACTGGCCAATTTTGCCGTTTTAGAAAAATTATAAAATTTATTACAAAAAACAAGACAAGAGCGCAAATGCTTGCTATTATGCGCACCTATTCAAGAAACGGAAGCGTGGCTGAGTGGTTTAAGGCAGCGGTCTTGAAAACCGTCGGGGATGTGAGTCCCCCCAGAGTTCGAATCTCTGCGCTTCCGCCAAAATCTTGAATAAAAATAAAGCTCTAGAGAAATCTAGGGCTTTATTTTTATTGCGCTCACGGAATATTTCTATTCCGCAAACATCCCCCCATTCCGCAAAAGCATTTAGAATAACCAATCTATCCGATGCATAAAGCTTTATACACATAGCAAACTGCCAAGAAAAATTTGGCACTCGAATCTCAGCTCATAAGCCTCAGAAGGATTATTTGTGACCACTTCACAAGAGCTATTTCTACTAGCTAATAAACTTAGTCAATTCGATCAATGTGAAATGCCCGAATTAGATGCACTTGATGATGCTGCAGCTAAGGTTGGTCAATCTTGGTCAGGTTCATGGTTTGGATACCATTCAAGAGTGTATTACGCAAACTTTAAGATTCCCCCCCCAGGAGCCGCATTCAGTCAAGAATGGGGACTATACAATACTTATAGCATGGGTAGTCGTGGGGATTGGCATGAATACGATTATCATGACGTTATTCAATACATCTATGAACTATCAGGGACTCCTGACGATCTTAATCCAGCAATCAAAACAAAAAATGATACTGCCGAGACTTTTGACGAACTTAAATCATCCGCGCTATCACTAATTCACGCAAATTGTCGACTTGATAAAGATTTATTTCTCGCAGATCTAGTTAAAAAAATTGAATCATTGAGAATTTTTTTCGCTAGCGACTTTATTAATGCAAAGATCCCAACAGGGCAAATGATATCAAGGGATATGATTGCAATAGAAAAGGGACTTGTTACTCCTCCACATATAATCTGTAATGGCCACTGTATTTGAAATAAAACAGCCGACACAAGCTTGCAAAGACCTCAAGAAAGCACTAAGTATGGCTGCATAACTTAGCTGGAATAGTTCTTGCTTGGTTACCGGCACCAACCGACTCATTGAAGCCATGCGTAACCTCACTCTTACCCTCGACGAGCATCAAACCGCACAACTCATTCATCTGGCCCAGAACCATGAAAAAGGGTACGTCCAAAAACGCGGACTCGCGTTACTGGCACTGGCCAAGGGTGAAGAAATATTGAGTATTGCCACTGTTTTGCAAGTCTCTGATCAAGCTGTACGCGAATGGGTCCATCAGTGGAATGCAGATGGTATTCAAGGATTGATGAAACTCAGGAAAGGTGGTGCGCCAGCCAAATTAACGCCCGATTTAATTCAAATCGCCGT
>CAUPHX010000381.1:0-2644 GCA_963511125.1 uncultured Deefgea sp.
GCTGAGGTTATTAAATACGGCCTAATCGATGATGCGGAATTTTTGGTTTGGCTTGAGCAAAATATAGTTGGCTTGATGGCTCGTGATAAAGAATTGATTGCCTACGCTGTTGAGCGTTGCTGCCAAAATAAAGCGCGTATTGTTGCCGCTGATGAAAAAGAAAACGGGCAGCGTGCTCTACTTAATCTGGGGCATACCTTTGGACATGCTATCGAGGCTGGCTTAGGATACGGTACCTGGCTACATGGTGAAGCGGTTGCTGCTGGGATGGTATTGGCCGCTTATGCTTCACGCGCATTGGGTCATTTGAATGATGATGATATTGCACGCGTAATTAATTTGATTGAGCGTGCAGGACTGCCTGTGGTTTCGCCTGCTTTGGGTCATGATCGCTACAAAGCGCTGATGGCGCAAGATAAGAAGGTCGATGCGGGACGCATCAAATTTATTCTCTTGCGCGCTTTGGGGGAGGCTTATATTGGTGAGTTGCCCGAAGTTGCAATCGATGCCGCACTGATTTGTGGCTGTGAAGCGGCTAAATAATCAGCAAGACTTAAGTTTAAGTTGGAGCGGGCAGCTTCCAGATGTGATTCTAGCCCGCTATCCACATCACTATTAAGCGGGCTGACGACTAATTCAAAAACCGCAAGCAGGCTGATGCGTTCCGCCGCACAAGCCAAGATCCATTCCCCATCCCTTGTTGATTCGACCCATTGTTTTGCAGTCATTTGCTCAAGAATTTCTTGAGTTACATCGACGCCCAACTCTACTTTCCGGCGTAATTGATTGATGTGCATGAGCTGACCGCTTTGGTGCGCCAACGCCAAGGCGCCCAATATGCGCACAGCTTGTTCAAAGCGAGTGCCGTGATGATTATCCCAGCGCCAACCATTGCCGTGCCAATAAGACAGCGTGGCAGACAACACCGCGCCGCCTAAAATTAATACCCAGCATAAATAGAGCCAGATTAAGAAAATCGGGAAGCTGGCAAATGTACCGTAAACCAAGTTGTAGGTCGTAAACTGTTTAATGTACAAGCCAAAGATAATTTTCATTAACTCTAAACTGGCACTGATGAGCACCGCAGCAGTCAGCGCATGAGAGCGGGGTACAAAGCAATTGGGTAGCGTGAGGTACAGCAAACTCAAGGTAACGAACATCAGCAGCCAAGAGGACATTTTTAATAGCGGAAAATTAAGGCCACTCAGGCCTGCATTTTGCGATAGCCAACTGGTTACGGAAAGACTCAGCCCGATGAGTAAAGGGGCAAGAGTGAGCGTTGCCCAATAGGTTAGCGTGCGAGATAACAGTTTTCTGGGGCGTTTGACGCGCCAAATGGTGTTAAATGTTTTCTCGATGGTGAACATCATCAACAAGGCGGTGGCGAGCAAACCGACCATGCCCATGGTGGTTAGGCTGTCGGCATTGTCGGCAAATTGGCGCATATAAACACCGATGACCTTACCGGAAGCATCGGGTACCAGATTGTTCAAAATAAAACCGCGAAAGCGGTTTACATTGATGCCAAACATAGGGAATGCAGAAATCAGCGTAAGCGCAATCGTGAATAAGGGCACAACGGCGAGTAAGGTCGTAAAGGTTAAACTGCCAGCGGTTTCCAAGCAGCGATCATTGATCAGGCGGCGACCCACAAAGCGAGAAAAGCCACTAATTCGGGCTAACAACGGAAAAGCATTGGCAAAGTTCATGGTGAGCCACGGTGACAAGCGAATCCCATTATAATAGCGCATCTTGAAAGTAGGCCTGAATAATGACTGATATTCTTGTTTTGTATTACTCCACCCATGGCGCAACGCGGCAAATGGCGCAGTTGATTGGTCGTGGTGTTGAGTCCATTTCTGGTTGTACAGCGCGATTACGTACGGTTCCTCGCATTTCAACGGTGTGTGAGGCGATTGAGTCTGATGTGCCAGACGCTGGTGCGCCTTATGTGACGCTCGCCGATTTGCAAGAATGCGGTGGTTTGGTGTTAGGGAGTCCAACCCGTTTTGGAAACATGGCAGCACCGATGAAATATTTTTGGGATTCGACGATTGCCGACTGGCTCAAAGGAACCTTGATTGGCAAGCCCGCTTCAGTGTTTACAAGTTCAGGCACTTTACACGGTGGCAATGAATCGACATTGATTACGATGATGTTGCCCTTGCTGCACCATGGCATGATTATTGTCGGTACGCCATATTCAGAGACTGCATTGATGTCGACGACGACGGGGGGCACGCCGTACGGCGCGAGTCATTGGGCCGGCACTGAGTCCAATCAGCCGATTTCCGATGCTGAGCGCCAATTGTGCTTAGCACAAGGTCGCCGCATTGCTGAAATCGCGCTCAAGCTGAAAGGGGATGCAAAATGAAGTTAAGCCCATATAGCTTGCCCATGCTGCAAAAAATCACGGTTTCTGCTGTGGTTGCAATGATCTTTCTCGTCGCAGCGTGGGAGTTGTGGCTTGCGCCACTGAATGGTTCACCCTCTTGGGTCGTGCTAAAGGCTTTTCTTCTGATGCTACCATTGCGCGGTTTATTGTATGGACGGCGCTATACCTACCAGTGGTACACGATGTATGTACTGCTGTTTTTTATGGAAGGTGTGATGCGGGCATGGAGTGATAAAGGCGTTTCACAAC
>CAUPHX010000382.1:0-2642 GCA_963511125.1 uncultured Deefgea sp.
CAAAAAATAGCAAAAATAAATTGATTACCCATCACTGAAGAGCGATTATAGCAGCCTGACTCAGTTAAAAACGAAACAACTATGCCTACAATTGGCGTTGCCATAATCACAAAAAATGCTGCAGCTCATTTAGAGCAATGTTTACACGCAATACAGTGGGTAGATCAGATTGTTGTGGTCGACTCTGGTAGTCATGATGCCACCCTAGATATTGCATCTCGCTTTCAAGCTAAAATAATTCAAACCCCTGATTGGCCTGGTTTTGGCATTCAGAAAAATCGAGCGCTTTTGGCGCTTGATACGGATTGGATTCTCGCTTTAGATGCAGATGAAATTGTCAGCCTTGAATTGGCTCAATCAATTAAAGCTGCATTAGCTACTCCGCAATCCGAAGTCTATCGAATTAAGCGACGTTCTGCTTTTTGTGGACATTGGGTGAAATTCAGTGGCTGGAATAACGATTGGGTGGCGCGACTGTTTAAGCGCGGTTGCGCACATTACTCGGATGATCTGGTACATGAGAAACTGCTACACCCTCAGTCAGCGGCGGAGCTGTCCGGCGTGTTGCTGCATTATTCCTATGATGATTTTGAAACCGTTCTTGCCAAAATCAACGCCTATTCAAGCGCAGGCGCAGCTCAACGTTTTGCCAAAGGTAAACAAGCCAGTTTAGGCACTGCTATTTTGCGAGGCTTGTGGGCTTTCTTGCGCACCTATTTGCTTAAACGCGGTTTTCTCGATGGTCGTACGGGATTCTTAATTGCCTTAATGAACGCAGAAACAACGTTCTATCGTTTTATAAAACTAGAACAACTTGCCACTGTATCAAGCTCAAAACAAAGCAAATAAAGACCTGCAATACCATACCCCAATTATACAATCTCACTAAACTGCACTGCATGCATTTGCGCGTAAACACCTTGCTTTGCGATTAGCTCACTATGAGTGCCGCTCTCTAAAATCCGGCCAGATTGCATCACAACGATGCGGTCGGCTTTTTCGATGGTTGAGAGTCGGTGTGCAATCACCAAGGTCGTTCGCCCTTGCATTAGTTTCTCGAGTGCGTCTTGTACTTTGCGCTCCGATTCAGTATCAAGCGCGCTGGTCGCTTCGTCCAAAATCAGCACTGGGGCGTCTTTATAAATCGCGCGAGCGATCGCCAGACGTTGGCGCTGGCCACCGGATAAACGCCCGCCATTTTCACCTAGCATTTCGTCAAAACCATTGGGCATTTTTTCGATAAACTCGGTGGCGTGCGCCGCTTCGGCGGCTGCGTGAACGCGCTCCATATCAATTTCATCGGTGCGATGCGTGCCATACGCAATATTGGCCGTCACAGTGTCATTAAACAGCACCATATCCTGCGCAACCAGCGCAATTTGCTCGCGCAAATTAGCCAATTGATAGTCGCCTACTGGCACAGCATCGAGCAAGATCTGACCTTCGCTCGCATCGTAAAATCGCGGGATCAAATTGGCTAAAGTTGTTTTTCCACTACCCGATTGGCCGACCAAGGCGATCGTTTGTCCTGGTTCAACGTGCAAATCAATACCATCTAAGGCGGGCTTATGATCAGGCTGATAGCTAAAGCGTAGCGCTTGAATATCCAAAGCACCTTGGGCACGTGTAACACGATATTGGCCATGATCGACCTCTTCAATCTCATCAAGCAGCGCAAATATCGACTCTGCCGCCGCCAAACCACGATGCAAACGTTCATTAATTTTGGTGAGATTACGCACTGGGCCTTGGATGGCGACCATCGCGGCAATGAAGGACATGAATGATCCAGCGCTCAACTGCCCTGCTTGCGCCTGCAGGCTCGCAAAATACAATACGACTGAAATCGTAATGCCAATCAGTAAAACAATCGTACCTGAGTTAATCGCCACCATCAGGCCTTGCTTAATGCCAAGCCGCATCACGCGATTATTCACCTCGCCAAAGCGCCCCACTTCAACCTCTTGGCCGCCAAAGACTTTGACAATTCGCTGCCCTGATAACGATTCATCAAGACGTGAATTCATTTCGCCCATTTTATCTTGCGTTTCGCGCGCCAAACGGCGCTGACGCTTGGCCACCACTCGAATACTAACCGCGACAACCGGCAACAATACCAAGCAAAACAGCGTGAGCTGCCAGCTGGAATAAAACATCACCGCCAAGAAACCAATCACCGCCACGCCATCACGCACCAAGCCGGTCAGTGTCGCCGTGCCCGCTTCCATCACCTGCGTGACGTCGTAAGTCACGCGAGAGAGCAATACGCCAGTTGACGTTTGATCAAAGTAGCGCGTTGGCAAACGCATAAATTTGCCATAAATTTTCTCGCGAAAATCCCGCATAACGCGATTTGCCAGCCATGCGTTACCGTAATCATTACCAAAATTACCGACAAAACGCATCACAGCCAAACCAAACAACTGAGCTGGAATAATCCATGCGGCATGTTTGGCCAAAGCATTTGCACCCGCTAAATTCTGATCAATGAGCGGTTTCAGCAGGAGTGTGAGCAATGCTTCAGATGCCGAGGCCAGCGTCATACAAATAATCGTGGCGATAATCACCCATAAATAAGGGCGAAAATGCCCAAGCAGGCGGCGATATAAAGCTTTGGTATTCATTGTTTGGGGATGGGTAGA
>CAUPHX010000383.1:0-2634 GCA_963511125.1 uncultured Deefgea sp.
AGCGTAGTTATTGCCGCCCAGCATAAAAGACTGGGCTGTCTTTGCTGGCAAGCCAAGGCCTTGCGCTAAATGCTCAACCCACAATGGGCCATCAGAATAACGGCCACCAGCATAAGAGCCAGGGCCAGGGCGAGGTGGGTTGCCGTTTGTTGCAAGGTATAAATTGCCCGTGTCCGATAAGCTATCGCCAAAAATAAACAAATTACTATATTTAGCAAAAGCGGCCGGGCTGAGTGAGGCCATGATGACCGCAGATGCGGTCAACAGCATATTGATGCGATTGAGTTTCATGTTTCATCCTAGTCGTGGTCGATTGATTGGTTTTTATTATTTTGCGCCCGAATCTAACCATAACTAGCGTTGCAATCCAATGACATTGACGTCGATTTGGCATGAAAACAACGCACGAATCAAGATGGTATGGCTTGTGTAGCATTGCTAGAAAAGGGCTGCGAGCCGATACTCGTTGACCATGTCGCAGAGAGTCGTTCTACGCCACGCAAAGTATTGCGGGCATGCCATTGCAACTGCTCAAGGTGAGTGAGTTGCAAGCTCGGTAGGCGGTGGACGACGGTGGCGAGGAGTGTTTCAAGTTCTAGCGCGGCCAATCGGGCGCCGAGGCAGAAATGCAAACCGCCACCAAAACTCAATACCCTTCCTTCATCGGACGAGCGTTGGATATTCAATTGCTCGGCGCTGCTAAACGCCGCGGGGTCGCGGTTGGCCGAGCCAAGTAATAAATACACTGCTTGCCCTTGTTTGAAATCCCGCCCAGCGATGGTGACGTCTTCCAAAGCCACACGTTGCGAAAGTTGCACTGAGCTGTCAAAGCGCACACATTCGTTGATTGCATCACTTACTAAACTTGGGTTTTCAAGCAATAAGCGCCATTGCGCCGGATGCCGGTGTAGCGCAATCAGCGCATTGCCAAACATATTGGCGGTGGTTTCGTGACCCGCCAAAAACAGCAAAATAACATTATCAATCAGTTCGGCATCGCTAAAACCTGCATCTTGCTGCTGGATCTTCAGTAATACGGAAATCAAATCTTGGCCCGGATTGAGCCGGCGTTGCGCCACGATGGCGTGGAAGTAACTTTGTAATTGCAGTGTGGCGGCATTCGCATTCGCGAGCCGAACTTCATCAAGTGGTGCTAGCTCCAGCGCATTGACCATGTAATTGGACGCTTGGGTGAAGATGTGAATATCGGCATACGGCACATCCAGCAAGCGGCAAATCACCCGCACGGGTAAGGGCAGCGCCAAGCTGGCCATTACATCGGCGGCGCCCTTTGCGATAATTTCTTCGACTAATTCGTCACAAATCTCTTGGACCAACGCGGTGAGTTCACCCATCCGCTGCAGATTAAACGCTTGCATCAGCGCACCGCGTAAACGGCTGTGTTCGGGTGGATTTTGCATCAACATCATATTACGAAAGGCTTGAAACACCGGCTCGTTGACTTTGTCTGCGCCGTAGCGCGTGGCGACCCCCTTTAAATAGGAGCGTCCCATTCGACGATCACACAACAAAGCATCCACCAAATGATGTCCCGTGGCCAACCACAGCGTCGGCCCCAAGGGCAATATTTCACCCGCCGCGCGTAATTTGGCGTACATCGGATAGGGATCGGCATAAAATTCAGGGGAGGCAAAATCACTCAGTTGCATGACTCAAGCATCGGCAAAATGGAAAGCGGCGTAGTGTAGCTGAAATTGCGATTCGCTTAGAGTAAACCCATCACTTTACACGCGCACTGTAGCAAATCATCACCAGGATCAAACAATGCATTAAGAGCATTTCTTGATGGGTATTTATTTACAGCCATTGAAAGACAATAGATAGGACAAAATACCTATCCATCTTTAAGAAGCTGTATTAAAAAAGCTCAACACAATTTGCCAAGCACTATTTTTATCATGGCAGCCGCACAATATTTTCTGCTATACCCGTTAAAGTCTCGTGATCCTTCGATAGGCAACGAAAGTGACCTATCCATGCAAACCTCCTTTCACTACCCAACACTTCGGTTAAACAGCGAACCCATCTTTGATTTTGGTCGAGATATGACACGCCAACTTCAGCCGACTTTCCACGTAACTCACCGTGTATTCCGCGATAACAACCCGCACCCAAAAATCACGCGGCCCAGCCGCATAAAACAAAACCGCCAGAATCAATCGGGCGGCTTGCCATGTCATCGGTAGGGTGTATTCGACACGAAGCGGCAATACACCAGCGATATTCATGCGGCGTAATGTCTTCGGTGATTACGCCCCACTCGCTACAGGGTTTTACGGCGACGCGCAGCCAACAAACCGAGCAAACCCATTCCCATCAAAGCGTAGGTTTCTGGCTCAGGAACTGGTGCAACCGCATTGAGAGCGGCTTGACCAATCAGTTGATGCACCGCTGCGCTAGGATGTAATACATCGGAGAATAAAGAAGTCGCACACGATGCGCCTTGCGAACCATAAAAATCGCCGCATGGCGCGGTGACATTGGTGATGCCATATTTGGCGCCACTATTGGTTTTTCCATCCGTAATGATATTTTGCATTAACCCTGCCATATCAAAGAAGGTCATATTCATACCTACGGATTGGCCATACCCCATCAGAGTTGGCATATAGC
>CAUPHX010000384.1:0-2609 GCA_963511125.1 uncultured Deefgea sp.
TTAAACGCCATTGACACTAATACTTGCAATTAAATACCCAACTTAAAGCCCTGACTGTAGATCTTTGATTAAATCCCCAACGTACTCTAAGCCGACAGAAATTCGCACCATCCCATCGGTAATGCCAGCGAGGGAACGCGCTTCTGGTGTGAGGCGTCCGTGGGAGGTGGTTGCTGGATGGGTAATCGTCGTCCGTGTATCGCCTAAATTGGCAGTACGGCTCATCAATTGAACTTTATCAATCAACGCCCAAGCAGCTACTTTGCCACCGACCAGTTCAAACGACAATACGCCACCCGCGCCCGTTTGCTGGCGCTGCGCCAATTCGTATTGCGGATGCGATTTCAAGCCGGGGTAATACACGCGAGTGACTTGCGGTTGTTGCTCCAACCATTCAGCCAATTTAAGCGCATTTTCACAGTGCGCTTTCATGCGCAGCCCGAGCGTTTCTAAGCCTTTGAGTAAGACCCATGCATTAAAGGCCGACAAAGTCGGGCCAGCGGTACGTAAAAACAAATAAATCGGCTCGATCATGGCGTTGCTACCGACAACAGCGCCGCCCAAAACTCGACCTTGCCCATCAATAAATTTGGTCGCCGAATGAACGACTAAATCAGCGCCAAGTTTGAGTGGTTGCTGCAAAGCTGGAGAGCAAAAACAATTATCGACCGCCAGCAACGCACCATGGCGATGCGCTACATCGGCAATCGCAGCAATGTCGGCAATCTCGGTCAGTGGATTATTCGGCGTTTCGAGAAAAAATAGCTTGGTCGTTGGCTGCACTGCAGCTTCCCATGCCGACACATCGGTTTGCGCCGCATACGAAACTGTAATGCCAAACTTACCTAAATACACATTAAACAATTGAATGGTCGCGCCAAACAGGCCGCTGGAAGCCACAATATGATCACCAGATTTGAGGTGCGCCATACACAAGGCCAAAATTGCACTCATACCAGACGCGGTCGCTACGGCGCGCTCACCGCACTCTAGCGCAGCGAGGCGTTGCTCAAACGAAGCCACCGTTGGATTGGTAAAGCGCGAATAAATGTATCCGGGGATTTGTCCGGTAAATTTGAGCTGCGCTTCTTCCGCCGAGCCAACCACAAAACTCGAAGTAAGATGTAAGGCATCCGAATGTTCGCCAAATTCAGAGCGCATTGTTCCGGCACGAACGGCCAGCGTTTCTGGGTGTAAATCATCCAAATTCAACATATCAATTCCTTTATGCAATTGGCTTTTAGCTGGTCGCCTTGCATGAAAATTTACGGCGTGATTTTTTCAATAAAAACGGGAGCACTCGGCTCCCGTTTTATTAGCGCTTCTGGGATTAAATCAAATTCTGCTCAGCGACGCCAATGTTCAAATCCAAGATACGGCTATCACCCTCACCTTCACCCGCTTTGGTGGAAAGTGGTGAAATGCGTTTCGCTTCTAATTCATCCAGATATTTATCGGTGATATCACCGGTAATGTATTTACCATCGAAACATGATGTTTCAAACGCAGTAATTTTGCCGCCACTGGCATCCGTACAGGCTTGAATTAACGCTTCAAGTTCTTGATAAATTACGCCGTCAGCACCAATCTCAACTGCGATTTGCTCTGCAGTGCGACCTGTAGCAATCAATTCAGCTCGCGTTGGCATGTCAATGCCATACACATGCGGGAATTTCACTGGTGGCGCAGCAGAAGCCAAATAGACTTTTTTAGCACCCACATCGCGAACCATTTGCACGATTTCTTTTGACGTTGTACCGCGAACAATTGAATCATCCACTAGCAATACGTTTTTACCACGGAATTCAACCGCAATCGGATTGAGTTTTTGGCGCACGGATTTTTTACGACTCGCTTGGCCCGGCATAATAAATGTCCGGCCAATATAACGATTTTTCATGAAACCTTCGCGATACGGCAAGCCTAATGCATCCGCCAATTGCAATGCAGAATCACGACTGGTATCTGGAATTGGAATAACGACATCAATATCCAGCGCAGGCACCATGGCGCGAACTTTTTCTGCCAACTGCTCACCCATCTTCAGGCGTGCCTCATGCACAGAAATACCATCGATGACCGTATCAGGGCGCGCAAAGTACACGTGCTCGAAAATACAAGGAACCAGCTCTGGGCTAGCATGGCATTGACGGCTCGAAAAATCGCCATCAAAAGTCACATAAATGGCTTCACCCGGCGCCACATCGCGCATCATTTTAAAGCCTAAGACGTCAAGCGCTACCGACTCGCTGGCGACCATATACTCCATGCCTTCAGCGGTATCATGGCAACCTAAAGATAACGGGCGGATACCATGAGGGTCACGGAATGCCACCATGCCAAAACCAGCAATAATCGCCACGACCGCATACGCACCTTTCACGCGGCCATGCACGGCAGTAATCGCATCAAACACGGTATCTGCATCGAGCTGTGGACCTGTAACGCGACGTGATAACTCATGTGCAAAGACGTTGCACAAGGCTTCTGAGTCCGAATTGGTATTGATATGCCGTAGATCGGTGCGGTACATATCCTCTTTTAACTGTTTATCATTGGTCAAATTGCCGTTATGCGCCAATACAATCCCGAAAGGGCTATTGACATAA
>CAUPHX010000385.1:0-2571 GCA_963511125.1 uncultured Deefgea sp.
CGTTGACGGTAATTAGCTTTGTATCGGCAACATTGTATGCAAAATACTCACGCCCGAGTTTACTACAACAATTTAGCTCGCAGTCTGAGTAGGGTATTTTGTTGTAGAACTTGCTGAAGTTGATCTGGGTATGAATACCCTATGAATGAACAAAGCCCCGCTGGATGTGCGGGGCTTTGTAATTTTACGCTCGGTTTCTAGTTTTTCTCGCTTAGGTTCACGAGCTACTTAGCTTGAGCACTGTCGCTTGTGGCAACAGCCTCACGAGTCAAAAGGGTGGTTTTGGCTCGCTCCGTGATCGCAAAGCGTTAAACCGGCTGCGGGTGCACGCGGCTGATATTGTTGTGAATCTTATTGAGCGCTGAGATATAAGCTTTCGCGCTGGCAACGATAATGTCGGTGTCTGCCCCTTGGCCGTTGACGATTTTGGCGTCTTTCATCAAGCGCACTGTCACTTCACCTTGGCTGTCGGTGCCCGAGGTGATTGCATTCACTGAATACAATTGCAACTCAGCACCGCTATTAAAGAGTGATTCAATCGCTTTGAAGGTTGCATCAACAGTGCCGTCGCCCAATGCCGTAGCGCGGCGCTCAATACCGGCTTCGCTGATGACCAAATCTGCACTTGGCGTTTCGCCCGTTTCAGAAATCACTTTCAGTGAAATCAACTTGATGTGTTCTTGCTCGATGGTGATCAATTCATCTGATACCAAGGCGTGCAAGTCTTCGTCAAAAATCTCACGTTTTTTATCAGCCAACGTTTTGAAGCGTGCAAATGCAGCATTCAACGCTTCTTCAGATTGCAACTCAATGCCGATCTCAAGTAATTTGGTCTTAAATGCGTTGCGACCCGACAATTTACCCAAGCTCAAGCGATTGGTGCTCCAGCCAACCGATTCCGCACTCATGATTTCGTAGGTTTCGCGGCATTTCAAAATGCCATCTTGGTGAATGCCAGACTCGTGTGCAAAGGCATTTGCGCCAACAATTGCTTTGTTTGGCTGAACTGGGTAGCCCGTAATGGTCGACACCAATTTGCTGGTTGGTACGATTTGCGTGGCGTCGATGCCGCATTCCACATTAAATACATCGCGGCGAGTGCGGGTGGCCATGACGATTTCTTCTAGCGCTGCATTGCCTGCACGTTCGCCCAAGCCATTAATCGTGCATTCCACTTGGCGTGCGCCGCCCAAAACAGCCGCCAAGGAATTGGCAACGGCCATGCCCAAATCATTGTGGCAATGCGCAGACCAGATGACTTTGTCGCCACCTTTGGTTTTTGAAATCAATTCGCGGAAAAACGCTTCGGTGCGTTGTGGTACGGCGTAGCCAACGGTGTCGGGTACATTCAATGTGGTCGCACCTGCTTCAATCACCGCGCTAAAAATCCGCGCCAAGAAGTCAATGTCACTACGCAATGCATCCTCAGCCGAGAACTCAACGTCATTGGTGTATTCCAAGGCCATTTTGACTGCTTTGACTGCCGCATCCACCACTTGATCGGGTGTCATGCGCAATTTGTGTTCCATGTGAATCGGGCTGGTCGCGATAAAAGTATGAATGCGGCCACGTTTTGCGTCTTTGATTGCTTCACCCGCAGCGCGCACATCACGCTCATTGGCGCGCGCCAAAGAACAGACGGTGCTGTTCTCGATAATACCTGCGATGGTTTTGATGGCATCTGCATCGCCCGGGCTGGCGGCGGCAAAACCCGCTTCGATCACATCGACGCCCAATTTTTCTAATTGGCGCGCGATGCGGATTTTTTCTTCTTTGGTCATCGACGCGCCCGGCGACTGTTCGCCATCACGTAATGTCGTATCAAAAATGACCAAACGATTACTGCTATTACTCATGGTGCTCATGGTGTTCTCCTGAATGTGAGCCGCTGCGGATTGCGCATCGCCCATATAGTTTTGGATATTAAAGCTACGGCCTTGGCTGGTGGCCAATTTGGCCAGTTTGTCCACTTGGGTGAGTGGCAAACTGCCGCGTTCACGCCATTTATAAATCGCAGCTCGGGAGACTGGGTCAGCTGGAAATGCAGCATTGAGCTGATCGGCCAGTAGGCTTGGTCCACCAAAATCAGCGATTAGACGGTCAATGTCTAATGACACAGTATTCCCCTTCGCATTAATAGCTTTAGATTAAATTGCGTTAGACTTGTTGTCAAATATTTTGACGAAAAATAGCGCCAATATGATTTTTGGCGCTATTTTAATTTTTTTTGATTATGTTTTTAGACTTTATGTCTGATTTTGGCTTGGTTTAGGCTGTTTGATCATCTTCCAAAGCCAATACAGGTAACCAGAGGCCGCGTAGCAAATAAAGAAGCTAAACAAAACTAAGGCAGGCCGTGACGCGCCGATGAGTAGCACTAGCGTCGCAATCAGTAGCGTGACAAAAGGAACCGTTTTGCGCATGTGAAATTCTTTAAAGCTCCAAAATGGCACATTAGATACCATCGTTAGCCCAGCAAAGAGCGTAAAAAACATGGCAGCGTAAGGGACTAGTTCGGCGAGCGGTGCGAGGTATTCGTGGTATTCGATATTGATCCACACCAAGCCAGCC
>CAUPHX010000386.1:0-2541 GCA_963511125.1 uncultured Deefgea sp.
GGATGCCCGCATTTTAAAAAAGCGTTTACACAAAATACTAGACACCCCCCAATAAGAGCTTTACGCAAAAAACAATTTATTCAATTGATCGGTTCTCGTGGGGCGATTTACTGGCCTATCTGAACACCAGTGGTTCCACACCAGTCGAGCAGTCCATCGAGATTAAACCTAGGCAGCCTTATGTGCTGATTATTGATGAAATTAATCGAGGTAATATTTCTCGAATTTTTGGTGAGCTGATTACGTTGATTGAGCCATCCAAGCGCGATGGTGCAAATGAAGCTCTTCGCGCAACGCTACCTTATTCCAAAATCCAGTTTAGTGTGCCAAACAGTGTTTACTTGATTGGTACGATGAATACCACCGACCGCTCACTGGCGGGATTGGATATTGCACTGCGGCGTCGGTTTTCTTTTAAGGAAATGCCACCAAAACCCGAGTTGTTGGATGAGGTGATCGTAGCAGGGGTCAATATTGGCAACATGCTGCGAATCATGAATCAGCGCATTGCCGTCCTACTCGACCGCGACCATTGCTTAGGCCATGCCTACTTTATGCCGTTGACAGAGAATGGCGGCAATACACTCAGTAAACTGGCAGATATTTTTCAGCAGAATATTATTCCATTGCTTCAAGAGTATTTCTTTGAGGACTGGGAACGCATTCGCTGGGTATTGAATGACCAAAGCAAGGCTACTGATGATGCGTTTGTCGTTGAAGATGCTGATTTGGCGGTGAGTGCGCTTTTCCCCGGCGTGCAGGATAAATTGCGCCCCACCAAACGCTGGTGTTTGAATCCGCAAGCGTTCCAGCGCATTAACGCCTATCGCGGCATTGATCGTGTAAACCCTTTAGTTGATGTGTCGGAGCAGGCGTAATGCTTGCCCAGATTGTCGTGCGTGAATATGCGCGGCTCACTACTAGCCCTGTGCTTCATCCAACACTTGATGAGGCACAAATCAGCGAAAGGGCTTTTGATTGGCTTTGCGAGTTAGCAGGGCGATTTCGGTCGTCAGGCGCTTCGTTGTTGCAGGTAGATGGTCGGCGCTGGCTGAAATTAGATAATTTCGTCGGCGTGTTAGAGAGCCCGTGCGGGCAGGTGATAGAAATCCTGCCCAAGCATCGCACTGAAAGTGATTGCGTGGTCGAGGCCCGTGGTTTGATGCGTAAGCTCATCCGCTCGGCCTTGCAAATGTCTGCGCGCCACACTGAGGTGGCCAGTCTTGAGCTGTACGATGCGCCATTGGCTGAATGGGTGATGCAGCAATTTCTAAGCGAACTGGATTATTTAATTAAGCGTGGTTTGCGCTTTGATTATCTACGAATTGAAGAAGAGCAGCGCTATCTGCGCGGCCAGCTTGATGTCGTGAAGCAAATGCGCCAGACGCCGGGTCGTCAGCATTTTTTCCAGATTCGCCATGATGTTTTTCTTCCGGACCGACCGGAAAATCGCTTACTCAAATCGGCGCTTGAGTTAGTTTGCCGCAATACTCAGGATGCCGAAAATTGGCGCTTAGCGCATGAGCTGTCAGGCATGCTGCATGAATTGCCGGATAGTCGTGATATTGATCAGGATTTTCGGCTGTGGCGTAACGACAGGCTAATGGCGCATTACCAAGGCATTAAACCTTGGTGTGAATTGATTCTGCACCAGCAGATGCCGCTGGCGGTGGCTGGTGAGTATCGTGGTATCAGTCTGCTGTTTCCGATGGAAAAACTGTTTGAGAGTTATGTGGAGCAGCAACTACGAATGGCTTTACCACAAGGCGCTAAACTGAAAAGCCAAATGGCGAACCAGTTTTTGTGCCAACAAGATGGGAGCACTTTTTTCCAGTTACGCCCAGATTTGGCGCTAGAACACTCGGGGCGAAAATGGATTCTAGATACTAAGTGGAAGTTGCTCGATGCTGCTGATCGAAGCAAGAATTTTGGGCTGAGTCAAAGTGACTTTTATCAGCTGTTTGCTTATGGGCAGAAGTATCTGAAGGGCTGTGGTGAGTTGGTTTTGATTTATCCTGCTTGGGCAAAGTTTAATAACCACACTCCAATTTCAGATTTTCAATTTGATGAGCAACTTAGCTTGCGTGTTTTGCCATTTGATTTAGAAGATTCGTGTGCCGCACAAAACTTAATCGATCAACTTTCGATGCCTGCCCATGATGTATTGGTCAGCGCGGCCTAAAACGAATGATTTGAAGCGAGTTTGAATGAGGTATTCAGTATGAGTGAGGCAGCTACGTTGCCGTTGCCCGAAGGCTATGCCGATTGGCTGGGGCAACTCAAGTCTGATATTGCCGGTAGCCAGCAGCGGGCGGCACTGGCGGTGAATGCTGAACTGGTGGCGCTCTATGCGCGCATCGGGCAGGGAATTTTGGCGCGCCAACAGCAGCAAGGCTGGGGTGCGAAGGTGATTGATCAGTTAGCGAAAGACCTGAAAGTGGCTTTCCCGCAGATGCGTGGCTGGTCGAGTACGAATTTGAAATACATGCGTTTTTTTGCCGAGCATTGCCCTAATGGTCTAATTGGTCAGCAGCCTGCTGA
>CAUPHX010000387.1:0-2537 GCA_963511125.1 uncultured Deefgea sp.
ACGGGTTCGTCGAGAAAAACGCTAAATTTCATTCATGCCGTCAATATTTTGGTGTTTGGGGTGACAATTATCGCAGAATAAGTCAAAGCCGTTGTTCGTTACTACTTAGCTTCTTATTTTTATTGCTGCGATACGATTCTAGAAAAAGTGGTACAGATAAGGTAATAAATATTATAGAAAATGCGAGTGCTAGGTAGCCGTATTGGATGCTGGCATATCCAGATCGATAATATTGGATGCTCATGTAACTGGCTATCCCAGATACAACAAGTAGATTAAGGTGCAAAAATAATAATATTTGCTTAACGCCAAGTTTTATTTTTTTAAAGTCGAATGCAAGAATGAATATGATTAAGACAAGTCCTAATAAATATAGAAATGGTTTTGGATTGCTGATTAAACTGCCATCTAACCGATGGCAAAACCATTCTTCATCTACAAAATAATACACTTCGCAGTTTAAATATTTTGGCATGTTTACTGCCCATTGTTTTGGAATGCCAATTGCTAGATAGACTTGCATATGGATTATGAAAAATAAAACCGTAGTTACAGCACTAGTTATTAATTTGTTCATAATCCTTATTCCGCAATGTCTTTTTATGACATGCTCTGCTTTGTAAAGCAGAGCAAGCATTTTAGGCTAAGATTTCCGTCAATGCCCCCACCAACGCCTCACATTCCGCATCGGTACCTATCGAAATCCGCAAGAATTGATCAATCCGTGGCAGTTTGAAGTGACGAACTAAAATCGCGCGTTCGCGCAGTGCTTGTGCGAGCTGTGCCGCATCACGCTGTGGATGCCGTGCAAAAACGAAATTAGCTTGTGACGGTAACACGTCAAAACCCAATTTCTGCAATTGTTGGGTTAGGGTATCTCGACAGGTGTTAATTGCTGCGCAGGTCTGATTGAAATACCCTGTGTCTTCCATGGCAGCTACCGCACCAGCCAGCGCAACGCGATCGAGCGGATAGGAATTAAAGCTATTTTTAACGCGTTCCAAGCCTGCAATTAAATCCACGTGGCCAACGGCAAAACCGACGCGCATGCCGGCAAGCGAACGTGATTTAGATAAGGTTTGCACCACGAGCAAATTGTCGTAACGGTTCACCAAACTAATTGCACTTTCTCCGCCAAAATCAACGTAGGCTTCATCAACGACGAGTACTTGATCTGGGTAGGTTTGCAGCAGCGCCTCGATTTGCGCGAGCGGCAACAAAATCCCCGTCGGTGCGTTTGGATTTGGGAAAATAATCGCGCCACCGCCGGTGTAGTCGGCCGTGTTGATTTCAAACTCAGCCGTCAATGGCACGGTACGATATTCAATACCGTACAGGCCGCAATACACGGGATAAAAGCTGTAGCTGATATCGGGGAATAGCAGTGGGGCGTCGTGTTTGAGTAGCGCTTGAAAAGTGTGCGCCAGCACTTCGTCCGAGCTATTGCCGACAAACACATTTGCACGCGTGATGCCATCTGCGTGGTGAAACGCTGCCACGGCGTCTTTCAGTACATCGCCATTTGGATCCGGATACAGCCGCAAATGATCATTCACCACCGCTTGCATTGCGGCAATCGCTTTGGGCGATGGGCCGTATGGGTTTTCGTTGGTGTTCAATTTGATCAGATTGGTGATCTTCGGTTGTTCACCCGGCGTGTAGGGCGTGAGGGTGTGAACAACAGGGCTCCAGAATCGGCTCATGGCAGTGACTTTTGGCGTGGGCAAAAGCTGATTTTACCAAGAACACGCCAGATGGGTATGCCGCTTTTGCGGATGATTGAAATTAAATTCACGATGCTTTGTACTTGATGGTGAGGCAAAAATGAATGGCTACATCGCAAAATTTTGCGTGTCGGCCTCGTTTGCCAGTGGCTAAGGCATTTCATTGCAAGTCTTTACAGCCGCCAAACTGCCGGTAAACCATTCGATTTAACGAGTGCGTCAGCTTTTTAGTTGAGATTTTGTACTCAGTTCGGTTCCGGTTTTTATGCGCTGATTCTAAGCACAGCAAGGTGGGACTGCGCAATATCGCCGCACCCATTAGCAGCCTATTTCGCCGCCAGGGTGGTTGTAACTTGTTGTTTCTGAATGGATTTGTTCATAATCAATTACTTAGTATTCGGTATGCTAAAATGGAGTCTCAGTGACTTGGATATCAAGGCTTATGCACGCCAAATTTCTCTTTACCCCATTGGGGGCGGCTGTATCGTGGTTTCGCACGCTCGCGTTCTTCAGCGCCGTACTATTTGCAGTGCTGGCCATTACGAGCACGAGCGCACGTGCGACAGATGCCAGCGCGGAGGCGCAAGCCGAACCGCCGAGTAAACTGATCGCATTGATTTTGCCGTCGAAAGCCAAGTCATTTAAAGCCGCGTGCGATGCGATTCGTGCTGGGGTTTTGGCGGGTGAGCGCGTTCATGGCGGGGCGGGGCTGCCTTTGGTGCGCGTTTATTCAACCGATGATAAAGAAGAAAATGTCATCACTGCCTATCAACAAGCTGTTTTAGACGGCGCGGCAGTGGTGATTGGTCCTCT
>CAUPHX010000388.1:0-2510 GCA_963511125.1 uncultured Deefgea sp.
GAGTATGTTTTCGTAGCCGTTTCGCCTGCTAGCTTAACGTTGCATACCCCCGCTACTACTTCCATAATTTCTGGTGCGCCAGTGTTAAAATTGAGTGCAGATGGCAGAATCACCCCCACTGTTTTTTTCGTACCATCAGCAAATACCACGGTGTGGCTGACGCATTTACCGTCAAAGTACACATTGCCTTGTTTTAATACTGAAACATTATCAAATTGGCTCATACTAATATCCTTGAAAATTAGATTTAAGGTGATAAGACTTTACTTAGAATCTCTTTGGCAATAAAACCCAACATGCCAAAACCTAAGACAAAAAACAGCATAATCGTGCCAAATTTACCGGCTTTAGATTCTTTAGCTAGGTTGTAGATGATAAATCCCATATAGATCATCAAGCCGCCACACAAAATGGTGACCGATAAGGAGGTGAAAACATCCTCATCCATTGCTAAAAGTGCATCAAGCATGGTGCTATTCTCTGTGGATTCAGTGCAAACGGCTCAGAATCTCCGAGCCGTTGTGCTATTAAACTGCAGCTAATTTTATTTGTTCAAACGACCTGCGATCCGCATGCGTAATGCATTCAATTTAATAAAACCGCCAGCATCGACTTGATTGTACGCGCCGCCGTCATCATCGAATGTAGCAATATTCATATCGAATAATGAATTGGTTTTTGAATCGCGGCTCACCACAATCACATTGCCTTTATACAATTTCAAACGCACCCAACCATTCACGGTCTCTTGGGTTGCGTCGATCAGCGTTTGCAATACCTTGCGCTCTGGTGCCCACCAGAAGCCGTTGTAAATCATGCTGGCGTAACGCGGCATCAAATCGTCTTTCAAATGCGCTACTTCACGGTCGAGCGTGATCGATTCAATCGCACGGTGCGCTTTCAGAATAATGGTGCCGCCCGGTGTTTCGTAGCAACCGCGTGATTTCATGCCAACGTAGCGGTTTTCTACTAAGTCCAAACGGCCAATACCGTGCTTGCCGCCGAGTTCGTTCAGCTTGGTCAATACGGTAGCTGGCGACATACGCACGCCATTGAGTGCCACGATATCGCCTTTTTCAAATTCAACATCGAGGTATTCAGCGGCATCAGGAGCAGCTTCTGGGCTCACGCTCCAGCGCCACATGGTTTCTTCAGCTTCGGCTGACGGGTTCTCAAGGTGACGGCCTTCAAAGCTGATGTGCAGCAAGTTGGCATCCATTGAATACGGTGCGCCGCCGTTTTTGTGCTTCATATCGACTGGGATATTGTGCTTTTCGGCGTAGGCGAGCAGTTTTTCGCGCGACAAAAGATCCCATTCGCGCCAAGGTGCAATCACTTTAACATCGGGTTTTAGGCCGTAGTAGCCGAGTTCGAAACGAACTTGGTCATTGCCTTTGCCCGTTGCGCCGTGCGATACAGCGTCGGCATTGGTTTGATTAGCGATTTCGATTTGGCGTTTGGCGATCAATGGACGGGCGATTGAGGTGCCGAGCAGGTATTCACCTTCGTACACGGTGTTGGCGCGGAACATTGGAAATACGAAATCGCGAACAAACTCTTCACGCAAGTCGTCGATAAAAATATTTTCTGGCTTGATGCCAAATTGCAGTGCTTTTTGGCGCGCAGGTTCGAGTTCTTCGCCTTGGCCCAAGTCAGCAGTAAAAGTGACTACTTCACATTGGTAAGTGTCTTGTAGCCATTTCAGAATTACTGAAGTATCTAAGCCACCGGAATAGGCGAGAACTACTTTATTAATATCGGACATGCGGATTGCCTTAGTCTTAAGATGTTCAAAAAGAAAAATACGAATATCAAAATCAGTTCAGCGCTAGGCGTAAGCCAAAGCTCACAAACAAAGTACCGACTAATTTATTAAGTGCGTTTTTCAACCAGATTTTAGCTGAAAGTCGACGCGATAGGCTGCTGCCGACCAAGATTAATACGGTTAAATAACTAATACTCACGAACTGCACGATCAAACCGAGCGCTGCAAACGTATGCCAAACATGGGGGTAGTTTGGATTAACAAATTGCGGAAAAAACGCCATGAAAAATAAAATGGCTTTCACATTGACGAGTGAAATCCCGAGCGCCGAGCGGAAAGCTTTGCGAGCTGAGTTTTCAACTGGCGTTAATTCCTGGGTATCTTGTTGTGGCTTAGATAGAATGGCGCGTAGACCAATATACGCTAGGTATCCAGCGCCCAGGTAACGAACAATATCAAACGCAATCGGGTTGGCCTTCATCAGTGATGCAACGCCAAAACTAGCCGTTAGCATTAAGATTAAGTCACCCACTACAATGCCAGCCGCCGCTGCAAATCCAGCTTGCCGACCTTTTGTGCTGGCCATCGTTAATGCGAACAATGAGTTTGGGCCTGGCACTAAAATAATGAGTACCGTACCGAGTACATAGGCCCAAAGATCAGTGATGCCAAACATTAATCGTCCACGCGACCGAGTAGTAAGTATTCAATCACCGCTTTTTGCGTGTGCATGCGGTTTTCCGCC